>MOXJ01000012.1 GCA_002507565.1 Candidatus Reconcilbacillus cellulovorans | reverse complement strand
GCGTGAAGGGGCAAGGGAAGGAATGCCGTCTCGCATCACTTACAGAAAGTGGAAGCCCGAAAGTCGAAAAAAACTGCCCACGACCACTTGACTCAGACGGCGCTTTATTCCGTGTTGCGCCGTCCGCGCCGACTGTGGTATATTAATTGGCAGTGCCGAAGACGCACGCCGCGTCAATCCGCGCGGCGGTGCTTCCCGTAACGGTCGGGTGGGAAGTTCCGCGCGGAAATGCGACCGGCGGAGGAATGCCAACCGAATATCAGGGAGTGAGAAACATGGCGATTATCTCGATGAAGCAGCTGCTGGAGGCCGGCGTTCATTTCGGCCACCAGACGCGCCGGTGGAATCCGAAGATGGAACGCTATATTTTCACCGAGCGCAACGGTATTTACATCATTGACCTGCAGAAAACGGTGAAAAAGGTCGAGGAAGCATATCAATTCGTGCGCCAACTGGCCGCCGACGGCGGGACGATGCTGTTTGTCGGCACGAAGAAACAGGCCCAGGATTCCGTCCGCGAGGAAGCCGAACGCTGCGGTATGTTTTACGTCAACCAGCGCTGGCTGGGCGGTCTGTTGACCAATTTCGCGACGATTCAGAAACGGATCAACCGTCTGCACGAGCTGGAGAAAATGGAGACCAACGGCATGTTCGACGTTCTTCCAAAGAAGGAAGTCATGGGGTTAAGGAAAGAAAAAGAAAAACTAGAGAAATTTCTCGGTGGCATTAAGAACATGAAAAAACTGCCGGACGCGCTGTTCGTCATCGACCCGCGCAAGGAGCGCATCGCCGTGTCGGAGGCGCGCAAGCTCGGCATTCCGATCGTCGCGATCGTCGACACGAACTGCGATCCCGACGAGATCGACTACGTTATTCCCGGTAACGACGACGCGATTCGCGCCGTCAAGTTGCTGACCTCGAAAATCGCCGACGCCGTTCTGGAGGGCCGTCAGGGTCTGCAGACGACGGCCTGATTTGACGGCCGTTCGAACTAACAAAAGGTTCGTGCCCGGGCGGAAGGGCGTTTCCGCCCTTTTTTCAAGCCGAAAAGGAGGTTTCCGTGCATATGTCGACTGTTTCCGCGGCTTTGGTGAAAGAACTGCGCGAGTTGACCGGCGCGGGAATGCTGGATTGCAAGAAGGCGCTCGAAGAGGCGGGCGGGGACTTGAACCGCGCCAAGGACATTTTGCGCGAAAAAGGTCTTGCCGCTGCGGCGAAAAAAGCAGGGCGCGCCACGACGGAAGGGTTGATCGAATCGTATATTCACGGCGGCGGCCGCATCGGCGTACTCGTCGAAGTCAACTGTGAGACAGACTTCGTCGCCAAGACGGATGCTTTTCGTGAATTCGTGCGCGACGTCGCGATGCAGATTGCGGCCTCGAATCCTCGATATCTGCGCCGTGAGGACGTGCCGCCGGAAGATCTCGAACGCGAACGCGAAATTTTGCGGGCTCAGGCGTTGAACGAAGGGAAGCCCGCCCATATCGTCGACAAAATCGTCGAGGGACGGCTGAACAAGTTTTACGAGGAATATTGCTTGCTCGAACAACCGTTCATCAAAAATCCCGACATTACGGTGGCTCAACTGCTGAACGAAAAAATCAGCGTGATCGGCGAAAACATCCAGATTCGCCGTTTCGTCCGGTACGAGCTCGGGGAAGGACTGGAGAAGAAACGGGAGAATTTCGCCGAAGAAGTGATGGCGCAAGCGAAGCGTTGATGCGCCTTCGCCGGCGGACGGAGGTTTTCGCATGGTGGAGCAGCCTAGACCGAAGTACAGGCGGATCGTCCTGAAGCTGAGCGGCGAGGCGCTGGCCGGACCTGCCGGATACGGCATTGATTCGGCGACGATTTTGTCGATCGCCGAACAAGTTAAAGAAGTGCACGATCTCGGCGTCGAAGTGGCGATCGTCGTCGGTGGCGGCAACATCTGGCGCGGCATCGCCGGCAGCGCGAAAGGCATGGATCGCGCCACTGCCGATTATATGGGCATGCTGGCGACGGTCATCAACGCCTTGGCGCTTCAGGACGCGCTGGAACGGATCGGTGTGGCCACGCGCGTCCAGTCGTCGATCTCGATGCAGCAAGTCGCCGAGCCGTACATTCGCCGCAGGGCGATCCGTCATCTCGAGAAAGGTCGCGTCGTGATTTTCGCCGCCGGCACGGGCAATCCGTTTTTTTCGACGGACACGACCGCAGCGCTCCGGGCGGCGGAAATCGAGGCCGACGTCATTCTGATGGCCAAAAACAAGGTCGACGGTGTCTATTCCGCCGATCCTCTTAAGGACGCCAATGCGGTCAAATACGAGTCGCTGACCTATCTCGATATGCTCAACTTGAACCTCGGCGTTATGGATGCGACCGCCTCGTCGCTGTGCATGGACAACAACATTCCGCTGATTGTCTTTTCCATCACTGAAGCGGGCAACATTCGGCGGGCGGTCATGGGTGAAAAAATCGGCACGATCGTGAAGGGGAGTGCGAACTGATGCCGCAGGAGGTCAAGCGCAACGCGGAAGAGCGAATGGAAAAAGCGGTCGCCGCGCTGAGAAAAGATCTGGCCGGCCTGCGGGCCGGTCGCGCCTCCGTCGCCTTGCTCGAAAAGGTGGAGGCGGAATATTATGGGACGATGACGCCGATTACTCAGATGGCCTCGGTGACGACGCCCGATCCGCGTACAATCGTCATCCAGCCGTGGGACAAATCGGCTCTTGCCGCCATTGAGAAAGCGATCATCAAGTCCGATCTCGGCGTCACGCCGACGAACGACGGCTCGGTCATCCGCATTACGCTGCCGCCGCTGACGGAAGAACGCCGTCAAGAACTTGTCAAACTTGTTCGGAAATTCGGCGAGGAAGCCAAAGTCGCCATCCGGAACATTCGCCGTGACGCTAACGATCAAATACGGAAAATGGAGAAAAAAGAAATTTCAGAAGATGAGTCGAGGCGATACCAAGAGGAAATCCAGAAACTGACCGACAAATACGTCGCTGAGGTCGACAAGGCGCTGGCCGCCAAGGAAAAGGAAATCCTCGAAATTTGACGCGTCGAAAAACGCCTGCCAGGCAACCTCCGGATAGGTGGGGCGAGCGATGGGAATCGGATTCGGCCGGTGGTTCAGGCGTCGACGGTCCTTCGTCGAGCGTCTGAAGGCCGGCGACATTCCGCGCCATGTGGCGATCATCATGGACGGCAACGGTCGTTGGGCGAAGCGGCGCGGGTTGCCCCGCGTCGCCGGTCATCATTCCGGCATGCAGACGATCCGGAAAATTGTCGCGGCGGCGGACCGGTTGGGCATCGGCGTCTTAACTCTGTACGCGTTTTCAACGGAAAATTGGAAACGTCCTCGGGAAGAAGTCGAATATTTGATGCGTTTGCCGGAAATGTTTTTTCCCCAAATGATCGACGAGCTGGTCGAACGTAACGTCCGTGTGCGGATGATGGGCTTTCGCGACGGCCTGCCGGACTATACGCTGCGGCCCGTCGACGAGGCCATCCGCCGGACGCAGCATAACACCGGCCTGATCCTCAATTTCGCCTTGAATTACGGAAGCCGTCTCGAAATTTTGCACGCCGTGCGCGAGCTGGGGCGCCTGATCCGCGAAGGCGCGCTCGAACCTTCCGACATCGACGAACGCCGGTTTTCCGGTTGCCTGTTTACAAGTGACTTGCCGGATCCCGATCTCGTCATCCGCACGAGCGGCGAAATCCGAGTCAGCAATTTCATGCTCTGGCAGATGGCGTACTCGGAATTGTGGTTTACGGACACTTACTGGCCGGAATTCACCGAAGACCATTTTTATGAGGCGATCGCCCACTATCAGCGACGCGTTCGCCGATACGGAGGTTTGGAATGATAAGACGGATCGTCACCGGCGTAACGGCGGGGGCTTTGTTTTTGTTTGTTCTGGGATGGGGTGGTTGGTTATATCATATTCTGATAGGCGTTTTGGCGGCGGTGGCGGCGGCGGAATTTCAGCGGATCAGCGGAATCCGCTCTCCGTTCGCGAATGTCTTTTCGACGGTCGCCACGCTCGTTCTCGTCGTGCAAGGAGATCAGGCGTTCCGTTTCTTCGCCGGAGCCGCAGGTGGCGGATCCGTATCCGCCTTGTTCGGCGTATGGGCGCTTGTGGCGCTATTGCTCGCCGGCACCGTCGTCAGCCGGAACCGCCTGACTTACCGCGATGCGGCGCTCACGCTGCTGGGCGTCCTTTACATTGGGATTGGTTTTCACGCCATGCTCGCCATTCGGGAATTCGGCGAGCGGGGATTTTGGCTTGCGCTTTTCCTCTTCGCGGTCGTATGGGCGACGGATTCAGGCGCGTATTTTTGCGGGAAATGGTTCGGTCGCCGCAAATGGATCCCCGAGCTAAGCCCCAACAAAACGGTCGAAGGCGCCATTGGCGGCGTCGCCGTCGCGGCGGCGTGCGCCGTTTTGTTCGCCGTTTTCGCTCCAGTGGCGCCGGAAATGCCGGCGGCTGCTGGATGGGGAGCGCTGCTCGCGGTCGTCGCCCAGCTTGGTGACTTGATCCAGTCGGCGTACAAGCGCGTACAGGGGGTTAAGGACAGCGGGGCCGTTTTACCCGGTCACGGCGGTGTTCTCGATCGGACGGACAGCTGGCTGATCGTTTTTCCTTTCGTGTATAGTTTGCCATGGTGGCCGATGTAGGACAGAGTCCAGAGACGGGGGGAGCGAGTTGAAGCGCATCGCCGTGTTGGGATCGACCGGATCGATCGGGACACAGACGCTGGATGTCGTCGCGCGGCATCCCGACCGGTTCCGCGTCGAGGTGCTCGCGGCCGGCGCAAACATCGATCGACTGGCCCAACAAATCGCCGCCTTCCGCCCTCGCACCGCCGCGGTCGCGACGCGCGAGGCTGCGGAGCGATTGCGCCTTCTTTTTCCCGGCCTGCGTATATTGTGGGGGGAAGAAGGATTGATCGAGGCGGCCGCCGGTACGGAAGCGGATACGGTCGTCGCTGCCGTGGTCGGCAGTGCGGGGCTGAGGCCCGTTTTGGCGGCGGTTGAGGCGGGAAAGCAGGTTTGTCTCGCCAACAAAGAAGCTCTTGTCGCCGCCGGCCATCTCGTGACGGCCGCCGCCGTCCGAAAGGGCGTCGCGATCGTGCCGGTCGATAGCGAACATTCGGCGATTTTCCAGTGTCTGAACGGCCGCGACACTTCCCGCGTAGCCCGGCTCGTACTGACGGCTTCCGGCGGCAGTTTCCGCGATCGAAGCCGGGAAGAACTGGTCGGTGTCACGGTGGAGGAGGCGCTTCAGCACCCGAACTGGTCGATGGGTGCGAAAATCACCGTAGACAGTGCGACGATGGCGAACAAAGGGCTCGAGGTGATCGAAGCGCACTGGCTGTTCGGCGTGCCGTACGAACGCATCGCGGTCTTGCTCCATCCGGAAAGCGTCGTCCATTCCCTCGTCGAGTTCGTCGACGGCAGCGTGCTCGCCCAGCTCGGGGTTCCCGACATGCGGGTGCCGATCCAGTACGCTCTCACTTATCCCGACCGTCTGGACAGTCCGGCGCCGAGGCTCGATCTGACGCAAATCGGGTCTCTCCATTTCCGGACGGTTGATTTCCGACGATTCCCTGCTCTGGCGATGGCGTTTGAAAGCGGCAAGATCGGCGGTACGATGCCGGCTGTGTACAACGCGGCCAACGAGATCGCCGTCCGCCGTTTTTTAAGCGGCGAGTTGTCCTTTCTGGATATCGAGGCGTGCGTCGAGTCGGTGTTGAGTCGGCATCGCCCGATTCCGGATCCGGATTTGGAGACGGTCTTGGAAGCCGACGCTTGGGCAAGGGAAGAGGCGAGCCGATTTCGCGCCGGATGAGTCGTCGGGGCGTCCGGTCCGGGACACCCGCTTGCGACGCTTTCCTTGCTTGTATGACAGCAGACGTTCGTGTTAATCTAAATTCCGAGGAGCGCCGACGGTTCGTACGCCGCAGGCGCGGGGAGGTGGCGGTTTGTTCACACCGCAGACCGTTTTGTTGGTCGTGTTTATGTTTTTCACGCTGGTCACCGTTCACGAATGGGGGCATTTTTATTTCGCGAAACGGGCCGGCATTTTGGTACGCGAGTTCGCGATCGGCTTCGGACCGAAGCTGTTTTCGTTCCGTCGGGGAGAAACATGGTACACGCTTCGGCTACTGCCGATCGGCGGGTTCGTCCGGATGGCCGGCGAAGATCCGGAAGTCGTCTTCGTCCGGCCGGGCCAAACGATAGCCGCCGATCTGAAAGACGGCTGCATCAGCCGCATCTACACGGACCGGCTGGACGAGCGCAACGCCGAGCTGCGGGGGGAAGCGGAAGAAGTCGACCTGGAGCGGGAGCTGATCATTCGGCTTCGTATCGGCGACGAGCGTAGGACGTACCGCGTCCTTCCGGACGCCCATGTCGTCGTGCGCGGCAGGCAGATTCAGATCGCGCCCTGGAACCGCCAGTTTGGCAGTAAGACGGTCGGCCAGCGGGCGATGGCGATCGCCGCAGGGCCGATGATGAATGTATTATTGGCGTTCGTTCTCTTTATGGCTGCGGTCGCGCTTGCAGGCATCCCGGAGCGATACCGGGTTCACGCCGTTGTCGGCGGCGGCCCTGCCGAACGGGCTGGCTTGCAGGCCGGCGACGTCATTCTTCGCATTGACGGCCGGGAAGTCGGCTACGACTTTGAAACGTTGTCAGAACTTATCCGGAATTCAAACCGTCCCACCGTCTGGGAAGTGTTGCGCGACGGCAGCGTGCGGTCGCTGACCGTTCCGCCGCCGGGACCGGACGGTCGGATCGGCGTCGAGCTGGCGCCGCACGGCAAGCGGCGCGCGACCGTCGGCGAAGTCGTTGAAGGCGGGTGGAACAGCTTGGTCGGCGCGACCGGGCGGATCTTGGAAGGATTCCGGTTGCTTCTGTCCGGTCGGTTTACGCTCGATGATCTGACGGGACCGGTCGGCATCGTGCGCGTGTCGGGCGAACAGGCGGCCAAAGGGTTGCCGGAATATACGTTCTGGTTCGCCTTGCTCAGTCTGTACCTCGCCGTTTTCAATCTGCTGCCGTTTCCGGCGCTCGACGGAAGCCGGCTGATGTTTCTGGCGCTGGAAGCAATCCGCGGCAAACCGGTCGATCCCAGCCGCGAAAGCCTCGTTCATTTTATCGGGTTTGCCATGCTGATGCTGCTGATGCTTGCCGTTACCTATAACGACATTTTGAATCTCGTCCGCCGTTGACGCGGAAAGGAAGGAGGCCGGCCGACGCCGATGGCGCAGGACAAGGCTTTCGTCAAGGAAATTACGCCGCAATCGGAAGATTTCTCGAGATGGTATCTCGACGTCATCACGAAAGCGGAGCTGATGAGTTACGCTCCCGTGCGCGGCTGCATCGTCTTTCGCCCGGACGGGTATGAGATATGGGAGCTCATTCAGAAAGAATTAGACGCGCGGTTCAAGGCGACGGGACACCGCAACGCCTACTTTCCGCTCTTGATTCCGGAAAGTTTTTTGCTTAAAGAGAAGGAACACGTCGAAGGTTTCAATCCCGAACTGCCGTGGGTGACCGAGGCAGGCGGTGAAAAGCTCGAGGAACGCCTTGCGATCCGGCCGACGTCCGAAACCGTCATCGGTCATATGTTCGCCAGCTGGATTCAGTCGTATCGCGATCTTCCGCTGCTGATCAACCAGTGGGCGAACGTCGTCCGGTGGGAGAAGCGGACGCTGCCCTTTTTGCGGACGACCGAATTTTTGTGGCAGGAAGGCCATACGGCGCACGAGAACGAAGAAGACGCGCGCCGCGAAACGTTGCGCATGCTCGACGTGTACCGGGAATTCGCCGAAAACGTGCTTGCGCTGCCGGTCATTGCCGGCCGAAAGACGCGGCTCGAAAAATTCGCCGGCGCGCTGGAAACGTATTCGATTGAGGCGATGATGCGCGACGGGCGCGCCGTCCAGGCGGGGACGTCGCATTACATGGGGACGAATTTCGCGCAGGCGTTCAACATTCAGTATCTGGACCGGGAAAACAAGCGACAGTACGCGCACACCACATCATGGGGCGTCAGCACTCGGCTGATCGGCGCCGTCATCATGGCGCACGGCGACGATCGCGGCCTTATGCTGCCTCCGAAAATCGCGCCGACGCAGGCGGTGCTCATTCCGATCGGTCCGGCGAAGGCGCGGGAGGCCGTCGTCGCCAAAACGCACGAACTCGGCGAGCGCCTGAAGACCGCCGGCGTCCGCGTCAAAGTCGACGATTCCCCAGACCAAAGCCCGGGTTGGAAGTTCAACGAATACGAGCTGCGCGGCGTTCCCGTTCGGCTTGAACTCGGGCCTCGCGATCTGGAAAACGGCGCCGTAGTGTTGGTGTCGCGCGTCTCCGGCGAAAAGCGGACCGTGCCGCAGGAACGCGCGGTGGAGGAAACGCTGCGGATGTTGGAGGAAAATCATCGTCTCATGTACGAGCGCGCCAAGCGCTTTCTTCACGAGCACACGCGGCCGGTGGAGACGCTGGAGGAGTTCCGTCTTTTCCTCGAAGAGACGCGCGGATTCGGCGTCGCCGGTTGGTGCGGCGAGGATTCCTGCGAACTGCGCGTGCGGGAAGCGACGGGCGCGACGAGCCGCAACATTCCGTTCGAACCGCCCGAATCCAAAACCCGTTGCCTCGTCTGCGGCGAACCGGCGGCGTATACGGTCGTTTTCGGCAAGTCGTACTGAGAATGCGGGGAGGGGTTCCGGTGAGCCATCCGGGGGAAAAGCGCGAGCGGTTCGAGCGGCTGTTGTCCGCGGCGGAGTTGGCGGAAGGCGAGGCGGCGCATTTTGCGGACGTCTGCGTCGAACGCGTCGAAGTGTCGAAAGCGGAGAACGCCTGGACAATCGTCATGCGCGGCCCGAGGCTCATCCCGCAGGACGTTTATCGCCGATTTTGTCGCGCGGTCCGCGACAAATTCCGCCATGTGCAGCGCATCCGGTTCGTCATGCTGTACGACGCGTCCGTCGACGACGCGGCGCTGGTGAATGAGTACTGGAGTCAGTTTACCGAATGGGCGCAGCATGAACTCGCGTCCGTCAACGGTTGGCTGGCCAAGGCATCCGTCGATGTCCGACCCGGCCTTCTAACGGTGGAATTGCCGGACGCGTTCGGGTTGGAAATGGCTAGGAGGAAAGAGATTCACTTACATATAAGGGAATTTTTTAAAAAATCATTCGGTCGCGACTATCAGGTGCGGCTGACCGTCGGCGACGCACAACCGGATTACGAACAGTTTTACCGCCAAGTCGAAGCGGAAGACCGGGCGCTGGCTCGGGAACTGACGGAGGCGCAAGAGGCCTCGAAAGGGCCGGAACCGGAAAAACGGTTTGCGTTCGGCGCCAGGCTCGACGGCGAGACGCCGGTCCGCATGGCGGACATCCGGGACGAAGAAAAACGCGTCACCATCGAAGGCGTCGTCTTCCGCCTGGAGCGCCGCGAGCTGAAAAACGGTTCGGCGTTGTTTCAACTGGCCGTTACCGACTACACCGATTCGATCTATGCGAAATTGTTCGCCAAAACGAAGGACGAGCTTCGCCTTTTTTCGGCGTTGCGCGAAGGCATGTGGCTCCGCCTGCGCGGCCGCGTCGAGTACGACCGGTTCATGAACCCGCCGGAACTCGTGCTTGTGCCTAGCGACGGAGTCGAAATCGAACCGCCGCCCGAGCGGACCGACGACGCGCCGGAAAAACGAGTCGAATTTCACCTACATACGACGATGAGCACGATGGATGCCGTCGCTTCGGCCGAAGATTATATCCGGACTGCGGCGGCCTGGGGACACGAGGCGATCGCGATCACCGACCACGCCAACGTGCAGGCGTTTCCGGAAGCGTATAAGGCGGCGAAAAAATACGGCATCAAACTGATTTACGGCATGGAAGCCAACGTCGTCGACGACGGCGTGCCGATCGTGGTGAACGCCGAAGACCGCGACCTGCAGCAGACCGATTACGTCGTCTTCGACATCGAGACGACCGGTCTATCCGTCACGCAGAACCGCATCATCGAAATCGCCGCCGTCAAGATGCGCGGCGGTCGCGTCGTCGACGAATTCGCGACGTTCGTCAATCCGCACGAGCCGATTCCGCCGCACATTCGCGAACTGACGCGCATCACCGACGACATGGTGGCCGGCGCCCCGGATATCGAACAGGTATTGCCGAAGTTTCTGGAATTTGTCGGCGACGCCGTCCTGGTCGCCCACAACGCGCGGTTCGACACCGGCTTTCTGAACGAATGCTGCCGTAGGCTCGGCCTGCCGGTTCCCGCCAATCCCGTGCTCGACACGCTGGAATTAGCCCGGCTTTTTTATCCGACGCTGAAGAATCACAAGCTGAACACGTTGGCGGAAAAATTCGAAGTGCGGCTCGATCAGCATCACCGGGCGATCGACGACAGCCGGGCGCTTGGTGAAATTTTGTTCCATATGCTGAAAGACGCCGTTGAACGCGGATTCGGCAACCTGAACGAACTGAACGCCCATGTCGGCAAGGATTTGTCCAACCAGCGTCCGTTTCACTGCTGCCTGTACGCACTGAATGCGCAGGGCAAGAAAAATCTGTTCAAACTCGTTTCGCTGTCGCATACGGAGTATTTCAACAAGGTGCCGTGCATTCCGAAAAGCAAGCTGGCGGAATACCGCGAGGGGATCCTCGTCGCCTCGGGGTGCGAAAAAGGCGAGCTGTTCGAAGCCGTGCTGAATAAAAGCGAGGAGGAAGCCGAGCGCATCGCCGAGTTTTACGACGTGCTCGAGATCCAGCCGCCGGACTTGTTTTTGCATCTCGTCGACAAGGGGCTGGTCGGCAGCCGCGAGGCGCTCGTCAACGCCAACCGGAAAATCGTCGAGCTCGGCAAAAAACTCGGCAAGCCGGTGATCGCGACGGGCAACGCGCATTATATCCACCCGCGCGACAAGATTTTCCGCGACATCACGATCCACAACATCACCGGCTTCAGCCCGCTGAAAGAACAGCGCAAGCCGGACGTCCATTTCCGCACGACGGCGGAGATGTTGCGGGAATTCGCCGAGCTCGGCGAAGACGTCGCATACGAAGTCGTCGTCAAAAACACGCGGGAACTGGCCCAAAAGTTCGAGACGTTCGACCTCTTCCCGAAACAATTGTTTGTTCCGAAAATGGAAGGCGCCGGCGAGGAAATGCGCGCCAAATGTTACGAGGCCGCCAAGCGCATGTACGGCGACCCACTGCCGGAAGTCGTCGCCGCGCGGTTGGAAAAGGAACTTGTTCCGATCATCAAGGCGGGATACGCTGTCAACTATCTGATCTGCGAACGTCTGGTCAAAAAATCGAACGAAGACGGCTACCTCGTCGGCTCGCGCGGTTCTGTCGGCTCGTCGATCGTCGCGACGATGCTCGGCATCTCCGAAGTCAATCCGTTGCCGCCGCATTACTTGTGCCCAGCGTGCAAGTACAGCGAATGGTTCACCGACGGCAGCGTCCGAAGCGGCTTTGATCTAGAGGACAAGCCGTGCCCGAAATGCGGTGCGACGATGAAGGGCGACGGTCAGGACATCCCGTTTGAGACTTTTCTCGGCTTCAAGGGCGACAAAGTGCCGGACATCGACCTGAATTTTTCCGGCGAATACCAGGCGCGCGCCCACCAGTACACGAAAGAACTGTTCGGCGAAAAGAACGTCTTCCGCGCCGGCACGATCGGCACGGTCGCGGACAAGACCGCGTTCGGCTTCGTCAAAAAATACGAGGAAGACCACGGCAAGAAATGGCGGGCGGCCGAACTGGAGCGCCTGGCCGCCGGGTGTACCGGCGTCAAGCGCAGCACCGGCCAGCATCCCGGCGGGATCGTCGTCGTGCCGGACTACATCGAAGTGGAAGACGTGACACCGGTTCAATACCCGGCGGACGACACGTCGTCGGAGTGGAAGACGACTCATTTCGACTACCACGCGTTTGAGGACAATCTGCTCAAGCTCGACATTCTCGGCCACGACGACCCGACGATGATGCGCATGCTGTACGAACTGACCGGCGTCGACCCGACGACGATCCCGATGAACGACAAAAAAGTGCTGAGCATTTTCCGGTCGACGGAGGCGCTGGGCGTGACGCCGGAACAGATCCGCAGCCCGGTGGCGACGTACGGCATTCCGGAAATGGGCACGAAGTTCGTCCGCCAGATGCTGGAGGAGTGCCAGCCCAAGACGTTTTCCGACCTGCTGCAGATTTCCGGGCTGTCGCACGGCACCGGCGTCTGGATCGGCAATGCGCAGGAACTGATCCGAAGCGGCGTCTGCACGATCGAGACCGTCATCGGCTGTCGAGACGAAATCATGCTGTATCTCATCTACAAGGCAGGCATGGACGCCTCGCTTGCGTTTCAGATTACGGAAAGCGTCCGCAAGGGCAAAGGTCTTACGCCGGAATGGATCGAGGCGATGAAACGCCACGGCGTGCCGCAGTGGTACATCGACTCGTGTCTCAAGATCGAATACATGTTTCCGAAAGCGCATGCCGCCGCCTACGTCACGAGCGCCGTCCGGACGGCGTACTATAAAGTGTATCATCCCGTCGCTTTTTATGCGGCGTTTTTCACCGTGCGGGCGGAGGATTTCGACGTCGAGCTGTGCGTCAGAGGCTACGACGCGATTCGGCGCAGACTCGAAGAGATCGAGGAAAAAGGTTCGCAGGCGACCGCAAAGGAAAAAAACATGATCCCTGTGTTGGAAATGGCGCTCGAAATGACCGCCCGAGGCTTCTCGTTCCGGTCGATCGACCTATACCGGTCGGACGCGACGCGGTTTTTGATCGACGGCGATGCGCTCATCCCGCCGTTTTCCGCCGTCGCCGGCATCGGCGAGAGCGCTGCGAACAACATCGCGGCGGCGCGCCGCGACGGTCCGTTCCTGTCGGTCGAAGATTTCCAGATGAGGACGCGCGTGTCCAAGACCGTTGTGGAATTGCTCGCCGGTTTCGGCTGTTTCGACGGTATGCCGGAGACGAACCAGCTGTCGCTGTTTTGACGGTTGCCGAATTTGGCGGTTTGTGATATGATAAACCTTGTACCTACGCGATAACGCCGGAGTCGTGCAAGAGTGGGGAAACCCACTCTTTCCATTTTGCCCGCCTGCGGCGATTCGGGAGGATGGCGGTCCGTGGTCGTTCACGGAGAAAAAATCAAGGAACTGGTCGAAACGCTGATGCGGCCGGTCGTAGAGCAGGAACCGTTCGAACTGGTGGACGTCGAATACGTCAAGGAAGGCCCGAACTGGGTGTTGCGCGTTCTGGTCGACAAGGAAGGCGGCATCGATGTCGAGGAATGCGGACGGATCAGCGAATATTTGAGCCGCAAGCTGGATGAAGAAGATCCGATTCCGAACGCCTATATTCTCGAGGTGTCTTCGCCAGGCGCCGAACGTCCGCTGCGCAAGCCGGAAGATTATCGGCGCGCCGTCGGTAAAGCCGTGCGCATCACGACGCGCGAGCCGATTGGCGGAAAAAAGGAGTTCGAAGGCATTTTGGAATCTTACGACGGCGAGACCGCGGTCGTAATTTCGCACGGCCGCAAGAAAAACCGCGTCGCCGTGAAGGTCGACCAAATCGCCGAGGCCCGGCTGGCAATCTTGTTCTAGTCGCGATGCCGCCTTGAAAGCGAAAGGGGGAAATCCGCCGGATGAATGCCGATTTTATCGAAGCGCTGTCCGAACTGGAACGCGAGAAGGGCATTTCGCGTGAAGTGTTGCTGGAAGCGATCGAGGCCGCGCTCATCTCGAGCTACAAGCGCAATTTCAACACGGCCCAGAACGTCCGCGTCGACATCGACCGCACGACCGGAGCGATCAAGGTGTACGCCCGCAAGACGGTCGTCGAGGAAGTGACGGATCCCCGTCTGGAGATTTCCGTGCATGCGGCGCGCGAGATCAATCCGAACTACCAGCCGGACGACATCGTCGAGATCGAGGTAACGCCGCGCGATTTCGGCCGGATCGCCGCCCAGACCGCCAAGCAGGTCGTCACGCAGCGCATCCGCGAGGCGGAGCGCGAAATGATTTATAACGTGTTCGTCGATCGGGAACAGGACATCGTCACTGGTACCGTCCAGCGGACCGACGCGCGGAACGTCTACGTCGATCTCGGCAAGGCGGAAGCGGTGTTGCCGCTATCGGAGACGATGCCGGGCGAGGCGTTTCGTTCCGGCGAGCGCGTCAAGGCGTTCATCCTGAAGGTCGAAAACACGACGAAAGGCCCGCAGATTCTGCTGTCGCGCACCCATCCCGGGCTTTTGAAACGGTTGTTTGAATTAGAAGTTCCTGAAATCTACGACGGGGTCGTCGAAATCAAATCGGTCGCCCGTGAACCGGGCGTCCGATCGAAAATCGCCGTTTATTCCCGTCATCCGGAAGTCGACCCCGTCGGGGCATGCGTCGGCCCCCGCGGCGCGAGGGTGCAGGCGGTTGTCAACGAATTGCGCGGCGAAAAAATCGACATCATCCCGTGGTCCGAAGACGTCGCGACTTATGTGGCGAACGCGCTCAGCCCGTCGAAAGTGACGGATGTCCAGATTCTCGAAGAGTCGAAAGTCGCCCGTGTCGTCGTGCCGGACCATCAGCTGTCTCTGGCGATCGGCGTCAAGGGGCAGAACGCGCGCCTTGCCGCGAAATTGACGGGCTGGAAAATCGACATCAAGAGCGAGACGCAGGCGGCGCAAGAATTCGGCTGGAGCCCCTTCGGCGAAGAACCCGTCCGTGCGGACGACGCCGACGAATGGTCGTAAGGCATGAATGGCCCTAAGGCAGGTGACCCGCCATCAAACCGAAAAAAGTGCCGCAGCGCAAGTGCATCGTATGCCAGAAAACCTTGTCGAAAAGAGAAATGGTTCGCGTCGTTCGAACGCCTGAAGGTCGGGTGGAACTTGATCCGACAGGCAAGAAAAACGGCAGAGGAGCCTATCTGTGCGGAAGATGGGAAGGTTTCCAACAGGCTCGCAAGTCGAAGGCGCTCGAACGCGCCTTGAAGGTCGCGATCACGCCGGACATGTACGCGGAACTGGAAGCGCAGTTTGCCGAGATTCGCTCGAAATATGAGGGGGTTCCCTGTGAAAGGTTCGATGAGGCGTGATGTGACGCTTTCCAGACTGGGACTGGCCATGCGGGCGGGAAAGGTCATCAGCGGCGAGGATGCGGTGGTGGGTGCCGTCCGTTCCGGCAAGGCCCGGCTCGTCATCGTGTCGGAAGATATTTCGGAGAACACGTACAAGAAAATCCGCGAAAAATGCGCTTTCTACGGCGTTCAGCTCTTGCAGGGCTATTCGCGTTGGGAGCTCGGCCACAGCATCGGCAAACCTGAGCGGGTGGCGGTCGCGGTAACGGATGACAATTTCGCGAATCTGATCCGAAAGGGCTTTGCGGAAATCGGCGGAGGTGGAACCGATTGAGCCAACAGGAGAAAATCCGTGTCTATGAATACGCCAAGTCGCTCAACATGAGCAGTCGGGAGATTTTGACGATCCTCAAGAGGATGAACGTTCCCGTCGCCAACCATATGAGCGTGATGGAGCCGGAAGCGATCGAGGCCGTCGAGCGGTTTTTCCGGGAAGTGAAAGCGAACGCCGCGGCCAAGCGTGCGGCTCAGGCGTTGGCGGAAGCCGAGGCCAAAGCCAGAGCCGCCGTCGAGACGTCCGCGCCCCCCAAACCGGCGGTTGACGAGAACCGCCGGCGCAACGGGCAGGCGGCAGCGACGCCGCAAATGCGCGCGAAGCCTCAGCCTTCGGGAGCTGCTCAGAAGCCGAACGTCCGGCCACCGGCTTCGCAGCCACAACAGCAGCCGCAGCAACAGACTCAGCCGCAATCGCAACCGCAGTCTCAGCAACAAGGTCAGGACCGTCAGGCCCAGCCGGACCGGGCGCAGGTGCAACAGCGCCCTGATCGCCGGCACGACCGCGACCGGCGCCCAGCAGCTTCCGGTGGGCTGCCGCAGAAGGCGCCGGCGGCAACCGTTTCGTCCCAAGGGGGGCGTCCGGATCAGCGCCCGGACGGTCGACACGACCAGCGGCCGGACCGACGCCACGGCCCATCGCGCGAGGCCGAACGGGGAGCGGATCGTGCGGCGGCGGGGCGTCCGCCGAAACCGCAAGGCCCTCAGCAACAAGCGGGCCGTTCCGAACGAAGTCCGGACGGCGCGGGCCGACGCGACCGCCCGCGCGACGGTCGTCCGCGATTCGGCGGCAACCGGCTTGAAGCTCAGCTGAAAAAAGTGTTCGAGTCGACTCCGGTCGCGAAGCAAGACGCGCGCAACGTCGCCAAATCCGCCAAACACGCCAAGCACGACGCCGACTTGGACGACGTGAAGACCCGCAAAGGGTTCGACCGATTCGAGGAAGAGTTCAAGGATCGCCTCAAACCTTCCAAGGGCAAGGGGAGCACCTCGAAGAAAGCCGACGCGGCTAAAGCGAAAGCCGACACGTTGCCGAAGAAAATCATCGTCAAAGGACCGATGACCGTCGGCGAGTTCGCCAAGACGTTGCATCGCGACCTGTCCGAAGTCATTAAAAAGCTGATGGCTCTCGGCATTATGGCGACGATCAACCAGGAACTCGACCTGGATGCGATTCAGCTCGTCTGCGCCGAGTTCGGCGTCGAGGTCGACTTGCGCCTTCCGGTCGAGGAAGAAAAATTCGAACTGCTTGAGGAAACCGACGATCCCGCCGACCTCAAGCCGCGGCCGCCGGTCGTCACCGTCATGGGGCATGTCGACCACGGCAAGACGACGCTGCTCGACGCCATCCGCCATACCAACGTGACGGCGAGCGAAGCCGGCGGCATCACGCAGCATATCGGCGCCTATCAGGTCGAGGTCGGCGACAAGAAAATCACGTTTCTCGATACGCCAGGGCACGAAGCGTTTACGAGCATGCGCGCGCGCGGTGCGAAGGTGACCGACATCACGGTGCTCGTCGTCGCGGCCGACGACGGCGTCATGCCGCAGACCGTCGAGGCGATCAACCACGCCAAGGCGGCCAATGTGCCGATCATCGTCGCCGTCAACAAGATCGACAAACCCGAGGCCAATCCAGACAAAATACGCCAGGATCTAACGGCTTACGGGCTTGTTCCGGAAGAATGGGGAGGAGACACTATTTTCGTCAACATTTCCGCCAAACAAAAAATCGGACTCGACCATTTGCTGGACATGATCCTGTTAGTGGCGGAAGTCCAGGAGCTGAAGGCCAATCCGAACAAACGCGCACGCGGCACGGTGCTGGAAGCCGAGCTCGACAAGGGGAAAGGACCGGTCGCGCGCGTCCTCGTCCAGAACGGCACGCTTAAGGTCGGCGACGTGTTGGTCGCCGGAACCTGTTTCGGTCGCGTCCGCGCGATGACGAACGACCGCGGCCGCCGCGTGAAGGAAGCGGGACCGTCGACGCCGGTCGAAATCACCGGCTTGACGGACGTGCCGCTCGCCGGTGATCCGTTTATGGTCTTCGAAGATGAGCGCAAGGCGCGCGAAATCGCTGAGAAACGCGCGGCTGCCCAGCGCCAGACCGAGATGGTCGCCCAGAAACGCGTGACGCTCGACGAGCTGTACAAGCAGATTCAGGAAGGCTCGATGAAAGAGCTGAACGTCATTCTGAAAGCGGACGTTCAGGGGTCGGTCGAAGCGCTCCGCTCCTCCCTCGAGAAAATCGACGTCGAAGGCGTCCGCGTGCGTATCCTGCACGCGGCGGTCGGCGCGATTACCGAGTCGGACATTACGCTGGCGTCGGCCTCGAACGCGATCATCATCGGCTTCAACGTCCGTCCGGAGCCGTCGGCGAAGCAGATCGCCGAGCGCGAAAAAGTGGACATCCGGCTGCACAACGTCATCTACAAAGCGATCGAAGAGATCGAGGCGGCGATGAAGGGGATGCTCGAGCCGGAATACCGCGAGAACGTGCTCGGCCGAGCGGAAGTGCGCAACCTGTTCCGGATCAGCAAAGTCGGCACCGTCGCCGGCTGCATGGTTATCGAAGGCAAAGTCGTGCGCGGCGCCCAGGCACGGCTCATCCGCGACGGCGTGGTCGTGCATGACGGACGCATTGAGTCGCTTAAACGCTTCAAGGACGACGTCCGGGAAGTGCAGCAAGGCTACGAATGCGGCTTAATGCTAGAAAAATTCCAGGACATCAAGGAAGGCGACATCATTGAAGCCTATGCGATGGAAGCAGTCCAGAGGTGAACGCCGATGCCGAACATTCGTGCCGGCCGCGTCGGCGAGCAGATCAAGAAAGAGCTCAGCCGTCTTCTGCAGACCGAGCTGAAAGATCCCCGCATCGGCTTCGTCACGCTGACGGCCGTCGAAATGACGAATGACCTGTCCATCGCCACCGTTTATCTGACCGTCATGGGCGATGAGGAAGAAAAGGCGAGGACGCTTCAGGTGCTGGACAACGCCGCGGGTTTTTTGCGCTCCGAGATCGGGCGGCGCATCAACCTGCGGAAAGTGCCTGAACTCCATTTTCGTATCGATCCGTCCATTGAACGCGGCATGCGGATCGATCAATTGTTAAAAGAAATTCAGGAAAAGGATGTATAGTGTGTGAACGCCATCGTTCGTCCCGATGCCGCCTACAAACGAATGTTGGAAATGGCGGCGGATTTTCTGAAGGCGCATGATCGTTTTCTAGTGGCGTCTCACGTCAGTCCGGACGGGGACGCCGTCAGTTCGACGCTCGCGGTCGGCTGGCTGCTCGACGGGTTTGGAAAACAATATGAAATGGTCAATCAAGATCCGATCCCCGAGAAGTTCCGGTTTTTACGGAAAGCCGACGCCATCCGGCAGCCCGATTCGTTCGGTCCGTCCGAACCGTTCCGGTATGCCGTTTTCGTCGACTGCGCCGACATGGACCGGGTCGGCAGGGTGCGGGATTTGCTGGCCGACGACGCGCTCGTCCTCAACATCGATCATCATTCGACCAACGACCGCTACGGCACTGTCGCCCTTGTCGAGCCCGGCGCCAGCGCGACGGCGGAGATCTTGTACGACCTCGCGTCCGTTCTGGGCGTTTCCGTCGACAGCACGGGAGGGGAACTGATCTATACCGGCCTTTTGACCGATACGGGGGGATTCCGGTATTCCAACACGACGGAACGCGTGCTGCGCATTGCCGCCGACTTGCTCGCCGTCGGAGTCGAGGGTCACCGGCTCGCCGGGCGGCTGTTGGAAACCATGACGTTTTCCCAGGTCGAGCTGCTCAAGCGCGGCCTCAATTCCTTGTCGCGGTCGGCCGACAACCGGGTCGCCTGGATCCGTATTACGTTGGACGACATGGCAGCCGCCGGAGCCGTCCAGGCGGACGTGGATGGGCTCGTCAACTATGCGCTCAACATCGCGGGCGTCGAGGTCGGGCTTTTGTTCAGACAGGCCGACGACGGGACGGTCAAGGTCAGTTTCCGGTCGAACGGTCCGGTCGACGTGGCGGAAATCGCCAAAAAATTCGGCGGCGGCGGTCATACCCGAGCGTCCGGCGCGTTGGTCAAAGGCCAGATGGACGGCGTCGTCGACGCCGTCGTCCGAGAAGTGAGGCGGGCGCTCAGGTGAGAACGGAACGACGCTTGGAAGGCGTTCTTCCTGTTTGGAAGCCGGCAGACTGGACGTCCCACGATGTCGTTGCGCGCGTGCGCCGGTTGCTCGGCCTTAGGCGGATCGGACACTCGGGGACGCTCGATCCGGCCGCGACGGGCGTTTTACCGCTTTGTCTCGGGCGCGCGACTCGGCTGGTGGAATATTTGCAGCTTCTCCCGAAAACGTACGACGTGACGATGGTGTTCGGCTACGCGACGGATACCGAGGACGACACGGGGACGGTCGTCGAACGCGTCGACTGCGTCGAAATTGGGGAATCCGACATTCGAGCGACCATTCTTTCGTTCGTCGGGCGTATCGAGCAGACGCCGCCGCTTTATTCCGCCGTCAAGGTGGGCGGTAAACGGCTGTACGAATGGGCGCGCGAAGGCAAGACGGTCGAGCGGAAAAGCCGCGTCGTCACCGTTTACGCGATCCGCAACGTTTCCGTTTATCCGGACAAGCCCTACCCGACGGCAAGATTTGAAGTCATCTGCTCCAAAGGCACCTATGTCCGTTCGCTCTGCACGGACATCGGGCGGAAACTCGGTGTGCCGGCCACGATGCGGGCGCTCGTCCGAACGGCGGTCGGACCGTTTGACCGAGGGGCCTGTGTGATGATGGAAGAGCTTGAATCCCAGTCCGCTGACGGCGGGTGGAAAGAAAGACTTGTGCCCATCGACCGGGCGGTCGGGCACTTCCCCTCCGTCGCCTTGACCGGCGCGGCAGCTGCATCGGCTTCCGTGGGTAGGCCGATTCCGCTTGGCCTAGTCTCCTTATCACAGGGTATCGACGTTTCAGAGAGCGGAATCGTGCGGGTCTACGGTCCCGGCCGCGTGTTCATCGGGTTGTTCAGGATCGATAGGGCCAGCGAAATGCTCAGGCCTGAAAAAATATTCACCGCCGGCGGCGAAAGCGACTGAAGGAGTGACCGGATTGATCGTCCGACATTACAGTTATGATTCCGTAACTTCCGCATTGCGCAGCGACGACGGTTCAAGCCCGGAGGACTCGACAAACCGGAAGCTTTCGTTGGCGATCGGCGATTTCGACGGGGTTCACCTCGGGCACAGGGAAGTGATCGCGCGTGCGGTCCGAACGGCCCGGACGCTGAATCTTTTTTCCGCGGTCATGACGTTTCATCCCCATCCGCGGTTTGTTTTCGGCCAGCGGGAGTACGCGTGCAACCTGACGCCGCTCGGCGAAAAGCTGCGCCGTTTTCGCGAGTTAGGCGTCGATCTCGTTTTGGTCGTCCGGTTCGACGAGGTGTTTGCGCGATTGTCTGCGGCGGCCTTCGTCGAGCGAATTTTGATCCCGCTTGCTCCGGATACGGTGACGGTCGGTTTCGACTTTACGTTCGGTTTTCGGGCTGAGGCGACGCCGGATACGCTCTGTTCGTTGGCGAGCGGGCGGTTTGCCGTAGAAGTCGTGCGTCCCATTTATGAAAACGGCCGCAAAGTCAGCAGCTCGCTCATACGCGAATGCCTGCGGACGGGCAATGTGCGGGCGGCGGCGTCGATGCTGGGACGGCCGTATTTGCTGGCGGGAACGGTCGTTCGCGGCGACGGGAGGGGAAGACGCATCGGATTTCCGACCGCCAACCTGGTGCCGGACGAGCCTTACGTCGTCCCGGCGGGCGGCGTGTACGCCGTTCGCGCGACGACGCCAGACGGACTCCGCCGCATCGCCGTCATGAATATCGGCTCCCGGCCGACGTTTGTCGACGGGAGAACCGAAGGAGCGGAATCGGTTCTTGAAGTCCATATTCTCGACTTTGCCGGGACGCTGTATGGTTCCCGGCTTATCGTCGAGTTCGAGGACTATCTTCGGGAGGAACGCCGGTTTCCTTCCGCGGAGGAACTCATTCGGCAAATCGCGCGTGATGTGAAGGCGGCGAAATCGATAGTCGCTTTGGATTAATCCATATGCATTATTTAAAGTGTTGAAAAAATCTTTTAGAATGAATCTCAGGTCGAGGAGGAGGATAAACGCTTCGATTCCCAGAAGCGGGTGGATGTGTCGGAAAGGGAGGCTGTTATGTGTTTTCGGGCAAAACAAAAGACAGGGAGTTTTTGAAAGTCGTCGGCCTCTCTCCGAAAGAGATCGAGTGGTTGCACGACAAATCACGCCAGCAGGGCATCGCTCCGAGTCTCACCTCCGTCCGCTTCCGGCTTCATGGGCAAATGCTGGACCGTTTGATGGCGAAAAACCGCTCGGTGCTGGATATTGCCGAAGAATGGATCTCCTCATCCCCTCAGCGTTTCTTTTTCCCCCATCTTTTGACTATCACGGATGCTTACGGCGTCGTTCTCCACATCAGCGGCGATTCCGAGTCGCTGGAACAATCGGAGCGGATGTTAAAAATCGGCGTCGGTTCCTCGCTGTCGATTTCGAGCGCGGGTACGAATGCGGTCTCGGCGGCGATCGAATTGCGGCGTTCAGCGTTCATATTGGGAAACGACCATTATCTCGACGTGATGAAAGATTGGATGACGCTCTGCGTGCCGGTGTGGAACGAAGACCTACGCCCGGTGGCGATGGTCGCCCTGTTCGCATCGCGGCGGATCTCGGCGCTGCTGGCCTACGCCGCCCTTGCGTCGATCGCGTCCGTCATTGAAACGAATTTTCAACGAAAAAATTCCAATCACAAGTCATGGTTTTCGGATGCCGAGTTGATGGAGCTTCTGAACCAGTACGAATTCAGTCCCAGAGAACGGGAGATCGCGTTTTACTGGCTGTTGGACTACGACACCAGACGCATCGGCCAGATGCTCGGCATCAGTGAAAATACGGTCCGCGTCTACGTTTCTAAAATCCATGCCAAATTGAATGTCAACTCAAAGGCATCATTCATTCTGCGGGTTCTGAAAGGCATATGACAGACAGCTTAATACATATGCATTATTTTCAATTGCCCGTTTTTATGTTAGCCTACGATTGCGAAGGCGATTTTTGGGGGAACGGTTGCGGTGGAACCAAGGCGAAGGCGAACGAATGCGCGTTCGACGGTCTCCCGGCGTCCGCGCGGGGGGATCGTTCTTACCATTGTTGCTTTGGCGGGTATGGTAACTGCTTTCTTGTTATATTCCGCCTGGTCGCTCGGTGCGCTCGATCGGCCGGGATGGTTGTCGGGCGTCTCGCCGGTGAAGAAGACGGCGCAAAGTCCTTCACCGGCATCGGCGTCGGTCGCGCCGAAGCCTCAGGCCTCGCCCGACCGTTCGCAGCGGCAGACGGAACCCGCGCTGTCTTCCGGACAGGCTTCGGCGAGAACGCTCGCCGAGGCGAGGAGTTTTGCTGTTGTCGAACAGCAGGCGACGGCATGGTTGGATGCGTTGAAAGGAATGTCGTTGAAGCCGGGCGAAGCCTTTTCGCTACAGGAAGTCTACCGCGACAAACTGCAGTCAGTCGGTTCGGCATCCGAAACCGCAATGTCGCAGGTCGCCTCGCTTCTCTATGAGGCTGCGGTCCGGGCAGGGCTGATAACCGGCGAACGGCACCTGCATCCGCAAATGCCGACTTATGTTACGCCGGGGTTTGACGCGATGTTCGAGCCGGGTCGACGAAATTTGACGTTTTATAATCCGTTCGATTTTGCAGTCACGCTTGATGTCCGTCGGGAAGGCGACAAGACCGTCGTTTTGTTCTCGGGCTTGCCGTCTCCGGGATGGGCTGCTCCGGAGATCGAAGTGAAGACGGAAGAAGTTCTTCCTTCGACGTTGATGCTTGTCGACTTTGCCCTACGGGAAGGCCAGACGGTGCGCGAGGCGGGCAGGCCGGGGCTGTACGTGACGGTTCTGGCGCGCCGGCAGAACGGAGCACAGGTGATCATTTCGAAAGACTATTACGCACCCCGCCCGGAAATCATCAGGAGGGCACCGTCCGGCGAGGAGCGGCAAAGGTCAGGCGCATGACGGCACCATCCCCCCGCCGTTTACGGCGAAATGGGATCAAGCGGTGTAATTGGAGCGGCCTGAAACGAACGCGCGCGAAAGGGGGCCGGCGACGATGCGTCTCGGGGAGTTGCTGGTCATGAACGGCCTGATCACCGAAAGCCAACTGGAAGAAGCGATTCGGGTGCAGGCCGATACGAAGAAAAAACTCGGCCACATTTTGGTCGAACGCGGTTGGATCACGGAGCGGCAGCTTGTCGAAGTTTTGGAGTTTCAGCTCGGATTTCCTGTCGTGAACTTGCAGGAAACGCCGCCCGATCTGCAGGCGGTCAAGCGGGTTTCCGAAGAACTCGCCAAAAAGCATTGCGTCATCCCGGTAGACTGCAAGCACGGCAAGCTGAAGCTAGCAATGGAGGATCCGCTGAACTACGAAGCGATCGAAGAAATTCGAATGGCGACGGGCATGAGCATCCAGCCGGTCATCGCCGTTCGCAGCGACATCGAGCAGGCGATCATCCGCTATTACGGGATGAAGAAGCTGGAGCAATGGCTCGACCTGGAAGAAAGCGGCGGTGCGGCCGACGCCGACGCGGAGGACGAGTCGCTCTTGGCGGCGGATTCGCCGATCGTCAAGCTCGTCGACCAGATCATCCGAGCGGCCGTCCAGCGCCAGGCCAGCGACATTCACATCGATCCGCAGGAACGCCAGGTCGTCGTCAAATACCGCATCGACGGCGTGCTCTACACGGAGCGCGCGTTGCCGAAACATTTGCAGGACGCCTTGACGACGCGCCTCAAAATTTTAGCCAAACTCAACATCGCCGAGCGGCGCCTGCCGCAGGACGGCAGGATCCAGATGCAGGTCGACGGCCGGCGGATCGACATCCGTTTATCCACGCTGCCGACCGTTTACGGCGAAAGCATCGTTCTCCGTCTGCTCGATCAGTCGGCCGGCATCAAAAAATTGTCCGAACTCGGACTGAGTGAAGACAACTTCTCCGTTTTTTCGAAAGTTATCCGGAAACCGAACGGCATCATTCTCATTTCCGGGCCGACGGGCAGCGGGAAAACGTCGACGCTCTACTCGGTCCTGAACGAGATCAACAGCGACGAGCTGAAAATTATCACGATCGAAGATCCGGTCGAATACCGCCTGCCCGGCATCACGCAAGTGCAGGTGAACGCGCAAATCGGATTGACGTTCGCTTCCGGGCTGCGGTCGATTTTGCGCCAGGACCCGGACATCGTCATGGTCGGCGAGATCCGCGACGTCGAAACGGCGGAAATCGCCGTACGCGCGTCGCTGACCGGCCATCTTGTCCTGAGCACGATTCACACCAACAGCGCGGTCGCCACGATCACGCGGCTGGTCGACATGGGCGTCGATCCGTATCTGATCGCGTCGTCGCTTGTCTGCGTCGTGGCGCAGCGTCTCGTCCGGCGCGTATGCAGGGAGTGCGGCCAGCAAGTCGCCGCAAAGCCGGAAGAAATCCGGTTGTTCGAAGCGCACGGCCTCGTGTCGGCCGAGGCGAAAAACGCCGCCGGCGGTCGCGGCGTCGGCCTGTCGTTCGTTCATCAGCCGGCGACCGTCTGGCGCGGCAAAGGCTGTTCTAGCTGCAACAAATCTGGCTATCGGGGGCGGATCGCCATTCACGAGGTGCTGACCGTGGACGAGCCGCTGCGGCGGATGATCGCCCAGAACCGCCCCGTCGACGAAATGCGTCGTTATTTGTCTGAACAGGGATACCGGACGATGCTGTTCGACGGTCTTTCCAAGGCGCGCTTCGGGTTGACGACCGTCGAAGAGGTGTTGCGCGCCGTCGCCGAGGATTAAGGCGAACCTGACGGTTTTGCTTCCGTTGGGCGGAGGAGGGGCCGCGATGCCGTTGTTTTCCTACGAAGCGGTGACCGAAAGCGGTAAAAAAGTGAAAGGTACGCTTCAAGCGATCAACAAGTACGCCGCAGTCGCGGAACTGCGCAGTCAAAACCTGTCGGTGCGCAAAGTCGAAGAAGCGCGCCCGTCGGTGTGGAACCGCGACATTCAGATCGGCCGTCCCGTCAAGCTGTCGGAATTCGTCATGTTCAGCCGACAGTTCGCCACCCTGATTCGCGCCGGCGTTCCGATCGACCGGTCGCTTGCGGTTCTTGTCGAACAGACGAAAAACCGCAAATTGCGTCAGGCGATCGCCGACGTCGCCGATCAGGTGCGGACGGGCCGGCAGCTGTCGGAGGCGATGTCCGACCATAAATCGATTTTTCCCGACATGTTCGTCAATATGATCGTTTCCGGCGAGGCCGGCGGCACGCTCGACGACGTGCTCGACCGAATGGCCGACCATTACGAGCGCGAGCACAAGATCGTCCAGAAAGTCAAGTCGGCGATGACGTATCCGATCGTCGTTCTCGTTCTTGCGATCTGCGTCGTCATTTTTCTGCTCGTACGCATCGTGCCGACGTTCGAAAGCTTGTTCGCCGAACAAGGCGCCGAATTGCCGTGGATCACGAAAACCGTCATCGGCGCAAGCCGGTTGGCGGGAAAAGTATGGTGGCTCGTGCTACCGCTTGCGGCCGGGCTCTGGATCGTTTTCCGGTTGATCCGCAAGTCGGAAAAAGGGAAGGTATGGTGGGGGATCGTCCGTTTTCGCCTGCCGATCTTCGGGCCGGTCATGAAAAAAGCGGCGATCGCGCGCATGGCCCGCACGTTGTCGTCGCTTCTGTCCGGCGCCGTGCCGATTTTGCAAGCGCTCGAGGTGACGGCCCGGGCTGTCGGCGACGCCGCGATTACCCGCGCTCTTGCGCTGGCCGGTGAGCGGTTGCGCGAGGGCAAGTGGCTGTCGCAGCCGCTTGCGGAAAGCGGTTTTTTTCCTGCGATGGTGGTGCAGATGCTCGTCATCGGCGAGGAAACCGGCCAAATCGACAAAATGCTTGCCAAAATCGCCGATTTTTACGAACACGACGTGGAACAAAGCGTCGACCGCCTGAAAGCATTGGTGGAACCGCTGTTGCTGCTCGTCGTCGCTTCCGTCGTCGGCGTCATCGTCGCCGCGATGATGTCGCCGATGTTCAAGATGTATGAGAATTTCTTGAGATGAAACCCGAAACACACACCGGAAGGGAGGTGAACGAGATGAACAAGCGAAGCCGGTTACGGCTGTTGCGAAATCGACAGTATCACGAATCCAACGGAAAAGGAGGACGATTTTCGATGCTCAAACGGCTGTACCGCGATCAGCGCGGTTTGACGTTGATCGAATTGCTTGCGGTTATCGTCATCTTGGCGATCATTGCGGCGATCGCCATTCCGTCGATCGGTGGGATTATCAATAAGACGAAGAAAGAGGCGCACCGCGCGAATGCCCAAATGATTATTGACGGTGCACGGTTTAAAGTGACGACGGAAGGGTTTAATCCCGATACAACAGGTGGAAACGTGCAAACAATTACTCTGGAACAGATTGTAAGTGCGGGATATTTGGACAAAGAGCCTAAAGACCCGCAAGGAACCAACAACAGCACTTACCATCCAACAGCAACTAAAGTAACTGTTACCCAAAATTCAAGCAATGGTAGTCTGACCTATCGTATTACGCTTGTTGATGCTAGTGGAAATACCAAATACTTTGATAACAAAACCGAAGAAGAAATTAAAACAGTGTCGATTGGCGGCGGCACATCGCCGTCACCGAGCAACACGCCGTAATCGCCGAAGACGGCTTTTTCGGCCGCTCGCCCGGTCCGCCTGTTGGTCAGTCGGCAGGGGCGGCCGCTGTCATCCCATACGCACGTCGAGGAGGTTCGCCATGCGCATCAACTGGGGCTGGAAAAAAAGCCGGTACGCCTACGGCCTGTCGCTGTCGGATCAGGAGGCGAAACTTGTCGAAATCCGTCCGTCCGATTCCAGAGTCGCCGTCACCCGGCGATTTTCCGCCCCGCTCCCCGACGGGTGCATGCGCGAAGGGCGCATAGCTGATGCGCAAGCGGCGGCCGAGGCGTTGCGCACGAT
The DNA here is from genome assembly GCA_002507565.1 of Candidatus Reconcilbacillus cellulovorans. GTDB lineage: Bacteria > Bacillota > Bacilli > Paenibacillales > Reconciliibacillaceae > Reconciliibacillus > Reconciliibacillus cellulovorans. The sequence continues at coordinate 40,612 of MOXJ01000012.1, read as the reverse complement.
GGTCAAAGATGCGGATTTGCGCGGAACCGGCGTCAACGTCGCCGTTCCGCTGTCGAGCGTCGCGCTTCGCAAGGCGGCGTTTCCGTCGGTTAAAGACCGCGAACTGCGGCATTTGATCGACGTCGACCTGCACGGGGGAACGCCGCTGCCGTTCCAAAATCCCGTATTCGACTTCGTAAGGCTCGGTCCCGCGGCGGAAGCTGGGAAGGACGAAGTGCTCATTTTCGCGACGCCCCGCGATGTCGTAGAAGAACTCGTCCGAACGGTCCGTTCTGCGGGACTCGAGCCGGTCGCCGTCGATCTCGTGCCGCTTGCGTTGCTCAGGTTGCTCGCTCGGCACGCGGCGATCACCGGGGAGGAAGCCCCGGACAGGTTCATGTTGCTGTACGTCGAAGCCGAGCGCGTCGACGTAAGCATTTTCGCCGACAGCGTCCCCGTTTTGTTCCGTTCGTTCCGCTCTTCGCGGAACATCTGGCTGGAGCAGGGCGGCGACCCGTTGGCTTTGTTCGGCCGGTCGTTGTCCATCGAATTGAGCCGGCTGATGAACTACTATCGCTATTCGATGTCCTCCGACCACGGGGAAATTCGGCGGATTTACATGGCGTTCGACAATGCGGAAGTCAAGCGGCTTCCGGAGTTTCTCGACGAGTCGCTCCGCGAGCTGATCCGTCCGCTGCCGATGGAGCGGGTGTTGTATCTTTTTTTCGAAAACACCGCGGAGTACGACCCGTATGCGGTGGCGATCGGTCTGGCGCTGAAAGGGGCGTAACGCCGAAAGGGGCACGACATGGAACCCGTCAAATTTCGTTCCATCGAAATCAATCTGTTGCAGGATTTGACGCGAACCCCCTCGTCGCCGACGATCCCGTGGGTCGTGTATCTGGCGCTGTTCGCCGTCGTCGCGTTCGGCGTGACCGGCTGGCTTTGGTACGACGCCGATCGGGACGTCCGGACGACGCAGGCGGAGCTCAATGCGATGCAGGCGCGCATCGACGAGTTGTTGAAGGCGCGGAACAACACCATATCGGAAACCACGGTCGCCGAATGGCTTGCATTACCGTCCGTCCTTCGCGGCAGTGGTCCGTCCGCGACCGACGTTCTCGATCGGCTAATCGCCAAACTGCCCGCTTACTCGAATTTAAACGGCCTTGTTTACTTTGACGGCAAAGAAATGACGGTGACGGTCGGCTTCGCGACGGCGGACGCGCTTGTCCGCGGAGTGGAAGCGCTGCGGCAGGAACCGACGTTTGCCGGTGTAGAGATCACGGGCGTCTCCCGCGTGCCGCTTCCGACTCCATCGTTGGCGCCGGCTTCTCCGGCAGGCGACTGGCTGCCCGTCGTACAAGCGACGATCCGCATCCGCATTATCCAGCCGTCGCCGAGTCCGAGTATAAGCCCGAACCCGACTCCGGCGCCGCAGACGGGAGCGAACACGCCGACGGCGTCGCCGCAAGGGGGGGCGAGCCGGACGTGAGCGTGCCGAATACGCCGCTTTTGCGTTGGGGGTTGTTTGTCATCGTCGCGCTTCTGGCGGCAGGCGTTTACGTATGGTGGATCATGCCGCTGCAAGAACGGCGGTCCGATCTGAATGCGCAGTTGGAACAAAAACGCAAAGAATTTCAACTGCTGACCGCCCGTCCGAATGTTGCACAGCAGTCGGCGGGCAGAGTCCGCGTTGAACTGGAAAAGGTGCGTGAGGCCGTTCCGGAAGAGCCTTACCGCGACCGGCTCGTTCAGGATCTGCGCATGCTGGAGTCGGTGACGCGTCTTCAGTTTTCGGACTACAATTTCCAGCCCGTCTCGACCGGTTCCGATACGCCTGCTTCCCAGACGGGCGGACAGGAGAACGGTCGGCCGTCGGCGGCTCCAACGGTTGCACAGCTTCAGCTGAAAACCTCGGTTAAAGGCGAATGGACGCAAATCAGGCGGTTGCTGGAGGAAATCCAGACCATGAGGCGGCTCGTCCGGATCGACCGGGTCGAGCTGCAGGCGGACGCCGCTCCGCCGGTCAAGTTGAATGCCGACAAACGATTGTATACCTGTCAATTGACGCTGAGCGCGTATTATGCGCCTGACCTGAAAACGTTTTTCCCCGATCCGATGCCGATTCGCGTCGGACCCGAGCCGTGAAAGGGCGATGCATGCATGGCGCAACCGGTTTCCGTCAAGGGATTGTCCGTCAAGGAACTGTTGGCCGCCGCCTTTGAATCCGGAGCTTCCGACCTGCACATCAGCGCCGGCATCGAGCCCCTTCTGCGTCTGCACGGCAGGCTGGAAAGGATCGGTACCAGGCCGCTGACGGCGGAAGACACGTTGCGGATGGCCAAGGAAGTGATGTCGGAAGAGCAGTTTCAGCAATTTTTACGGAAGGGCGAGTATGATTTTTCGTTTTCCCTTCCGGGGGTAGGGCATTTCCGCGTCAACGTGTTCCGCCAGCGCCGGACGGTGGCGATGGCGTTTCGCGTGTTGGCGCGCCGTATCCCGAGCATCGATGCCTTGCAGCTGCCCCCGCTCGTCAAAGAATTCGCCCAAAAACAACAAGGGCTCCTTCTTGTCACCGGGCCGACGGGCAGCGGCAAATCGACGACGCTCGCCGCCATCGTCGACTATATCAACGAAACGCAGAAAAGGCACATCATCACGCTGGAAGACCCGATCGAATATATTCATCAGAATAAAATGAGTCTGATCGTCCAGCGGGAAATCGGCGTCGACACGTTGTCGTTTGCCAATGGCTTGCGTGCGGCATTGCGCCAGGACCCCGACGTCATTCTGGTCGGCGAAATGCGCGACTTGGAAACGATCCGGACCGCCATTACGGCGGCGGAAACCGGCCATCTGGTCATGGCGACGCTCCATACGCCGGACGCCCCGCAGACCGTCGACCGCATCATCGATGTGTTTCCGACGGAACAGCAGCGTCAAATCCGGATTCAGCTCGCTTCGGTCTTACTCGGCGTTCTGTCGCAGAGGCTCGTTCCGCGATTGGACGGAACAGGGCGCGTGTTAGCTCTGGAAATTCTCGTTAACACTCCGGCGGTCGCCAATCTCATCCGACAAGAAAAAATTTATCAAATTCGTTCGGTCATCCAGACCGGCCGGCAATACGGGATGCAGACGCTGTCGGCGAGTTTGCGGCAACTGGCGGAGGCGGGCCTCATTCATCGCGACGTGATTCGCGAATACGAAATGAGCGTCGGGGAAGGAGAGAGCTATTGACATGACGAAATCCGCGGTGTTGTGCAGGGACCGGATGACGGTTTGCGCCGTTGTGGCGTGGGCGGTCGTTTTATCCTTATTGGCTTGGTGGGCGCTGTGGCCGATGCCGAAAGAAGCGTTCGGAGCAAGCTTTTCACCGTTTGCCGAGGCTCGCGGAAAACCGTCGGAGGAGCGACTGCAAATTTATCGTACTGCGACGTTCAATACCGACGGATGGGCGCCTGGAACGGTCGTGTCGGCCGATCCGTACGCCGTCGTGCTGGAAGCGCCTGCGAAAGACCGGCCCGCCTATGTGCGCGTCTGGACCGGCGTCGTCTCGCGCAGCGGTAACGATCTGGCAGCAGGCTGGGATGAACTGTGGGTCGATGCAAGCGGCAAAGTCGTTTACGCCGTGACCGATATCGACAGTTCCGTCCGTTCGTTTTTCGCGGCTGAATCCCAAGAAGCGTTCAAAACGCGCTCCTATCTGGGAGTCATGCCATGGGCCGACATTCCGACCGATGCCGAGGCGGCGCGCCGAAACGTCCCGAAAGTCCGTGAAGGCACGGTGTTCAGCTTGTACGGCGACGTTTTCGGGAATTCCGACGTCGATACCGATACGAATCCGCAAGAAATCCGGCGGCAGGACGACATACCGCAGAAAGTTCCCGCGTTTTCCGCCGCCCTTACCAAGCGCAAGGCGTTAAGCCGTCTTCCCGCGGATATCGTCGACCATTGGGCGAAAGAGGTCGTCGTCGATCTGATGGAACGCGGGATTATCGAAGGATATGAAGACGGCACCGTCCGTCCCGACGGACGCCTGACGCGCGCCGAATTCGCCGCGCTGCTCGCCCGGTCGCTCGGTCTTTCGGCAGCGGCGGGAGCTAAGGCGAAAGCGTACACCGATTTGGAAAATCATTGGGCTTCTTCCATCGTCGAAGCGCTTCAGAGGAAAGGGATCTTGTCGACGACGCCGTCTTCGCCGCTGTTCCAACCGAACGCATACATGCGCCGCATCGAAATGGCGCAATGGACGGACGCCGCGATGCGATCCGCGAATGTTTCGCCGCAACCGGCCGCGTTGGCATTCCGCGATACCGGCGGTTTGCCGCAAGGCTTGCGCGACAGCCTTGCACGGGTGACCGCTGCAGGGATTATCGGCGGTTATCCTGACGGCACGTTCCGCCCGGACGGTCTATTAACGCGGGCCGAAGCGTTTGCCGTGATCTCCAGAATGCTGAAACTTTAAACCGAAAACTTAGCGGAAAGAAGGGGTGAACGTTCATGAAGGCAAAACGGCGTTATCGGGCGTTTCCCGCCTTGTTTGTGCTGGTACTGGCGATGACGCTTATCGGCGTCGTCCCGTCCGGTGCGGCAGCGGCCGATCCGTCGTGCACGCCGCACTTTCAATTGACCGGAACGGCCGTCGTCGAAAAATCGTCGGTCGCTTCCGATGAAACGGTGCGTATCACGTATACGCTGACGCCGTCGGGCAGCCCGCCGCCGCCGCGGCCGTCGCGCCAGCCGGCGGATATCGCGTTGGTGCTGGACGTGTCGGGCAGTATGAATTATGGGGTTTATAACCAAAGGCCTCAAACCGGCGAGGATACCCGTCTTCTAGCGCTGAAGAAGGCCTCCAAACGGCTCCTGGACAAAATTCAAGCGGCCAACGCCGGCGACCGGGTAGGATTGATCAAGTTTTCTACGACTGCCTCGGTTGAAAGTCAGTTAACTACAAATTACGGTGATATAAGGAACAAAATTAACAATTTTTATGCAAATGGATATACGAATATCGACCATGGTTTGACATTGGCAGAAGAAATGCTTAGAAATTCGCCGCAGAACCGGATGCGCGTGGCGATTTTACTGACGGACGGCTATGCGAACTACTATACGGACAATAAGGACGGGAAAGCTAAGTACGACGAATCAAAAGCCCGTCAAGAAGCACTCGCCGACGCCGATTCGATGAAAAACCGCAACATTGTCGTCTATACGATCGCGCTTGCCCAACCGGGTTCGCAAGATGTCGACCTGAACTTGCTGCAACAGATCGCGCAAAAAACGGGCGGCAAGATGTATCAGGCCGGCGATACCTCCGAATTGGAAAGCGTATTTGAAGCGATTACGGAAGAAATCCAGTCGAACGGTACGATTACGTCGACGGTCGTTCGCCAACCGTTGCCGAACGGTTTTTCTCTGTCCGGAGACAATCCGTCGACGGTGCGGTTGGAAAACGGCGTCGTCGTCATCGACGTGCTGGGCAGTTTCGTCTATCCGTTCGGGCCGGGTTCCGAAAAAACGGTGACCGTCTCGCTCACGCCGCCGCCAGGTTCCGGCAACTATACTCTGACCGACGCTGTCGTGCGCTACCTCGACGATTGCGGCCAGGTGCGCGAGGTCAACATCAAGCTGGGTGCATCGGTGCAAGTCTATGTCCGTGCCGTCGACCGCTATGGTAATACGTACGTCGGCGAAGCGGACGGAACGGTGACGCGTTACCGCGCCGGCGACGGAGCCGCGCAGTGGCGTATTCCCGCCAGCGGTACCGGCGGAGTGCGGGACATCTGGTTTGAAGACGCCGATCCCGGCGACGGGATCGCCGACGACACGATCGTCGCGGTGCGCTACCATAACGGCGACGTGAAGCGTTGGACGTTGACGCCGACGGCGCCGTCGCTTCAGCTCACCGACGGTGCGGGCGGACAGATTCTCTCGTCCGGTTGGCATCTCGGCCCCGGCAAGGTGACCGCGATTTCCGGTTCGGCGGGCCGTCTTCCGCCTGAAACCCAATATTTGAACGAAGATTTCCGCGCGAATTATATCGCCGGTTATCAGTACCGGATAAACGGTGGCGTTTGGACGAACTGGATGCCCGGCCGACCCGTCGCGTTGCCCGACGGTTCCGTCACGGTTGAGGCACGCGCCGTCACGAATGCGATCGCGGGGTTCCCGATCGGCGGCAACGCCTACCGGCAGACGGTGTTGCTTGACAGCACGCCGCCGCAGGTCGCATTCCAGTTCGATATTCCGAAGCCGGCGGACGACGGCCGGATCACGGTCGTCGCCACGGAAGACAGCAGCCCCGTCACGCGCATACGCGTCTGGTTGGACGACGCTTCGTCGCCGTCGCTCGTCGTCGACGCTTCAGGTATTCAACAAAACGGCAACGTCTATACGGCGTCGTTCCGCCTGAGCGACGTATATCCGGATGCTTCCGCTCGGTGGGGATGGCACCGGATCCGCGTCGAGGCGACGTCGACCGGCGGCAGTGCGCAGGCCGGTCCCGGGTTGTTCGTCGTCAATCCCGGCCCGCAAGGCTCGCTGGTCGCGCTCGATCCGAGCTCGCCCGGTTCGCCGAGCGATAAGCCGGTGCTCGTCGAAGTCCGAACATCGCATCCGGTGACGCCGCGTTTCAATCAGCCGGGATTCCGGGTCGTGGAAATGTATTACGCCGTTTCGACACAGTCCGATGCGGCACGGCTGCAACCGGGCGACTGGCATAAGCTGAACGCGCTGAAATTCCGCGTGACGACAGCTCCCGGACAGACGAGGGGAACTTATTACGTCTTTCTGCGCCTCGTCGACGACGACGGAGTCACGATCACGCTGCCGACGCCGCTTCGCGTTGACCTTGATTACAATCAGAAGCGGTACTGAAGCGTTATGACGGTTTCCGTCGCGAAAGGAGGGAGAAACGATGCGCCGGCTTCGCGGCGAATCCGGCTTGACCCTGGTCGAAATCCTGATCGCCGTTATCATCATGAGCGTGGTGACGGTGACGATGGCCGCTTACATCTTGTCGGCAATGGAACGATCGGCAGAACAGAACCGTCGGACGATCGCGGTTCATCTGGCGAGGTACAAGGCGGCGGAACTCCGCGAGGCGTTCAAAAAACCGGCTGAGTACGACCCGCTTCGCGCCTATGTCGCGTCGGCCGGCACCGCCACGTTCACCGCCGCTTCTGCCGGCCCGTTGGCCGGACTTTTGAACGATACGGTGATCAACGGCACGACTTACCGCTATCAGGTCGTGTTGCGGCCGGACGCGGACGAACGGCTGATCGCGATGACCGTCCGCGTCTTCTGGGCGGAGGCCGGCGCCGTTTCTCCCGCCGCCGTGCCGCGCCTGTCCACCTATGTCGACGCGATGATCGCGAAAGGATGAGCGGAACATGCGGCGAATCGGTCGGCGGAAAGACGAACGGGGCCTGACGTTGCTTGAAACGTTGGTCGCGCTCATGATCATGACGATGGTGACGACGATCATCTACTCGTTCGTCTTAATGGCGATGTCCATCTACAAGCGCGTTACGATCGAAACGACCATGCGCAACCAGGGCGACCTGCTTTTCAGCCGCATCGTGACCGAGCTGGGCGACGCGATTTACGTCGAACAGGCCGATACGACGCAGCGGTCGATTCGGTTCGTCAAGCCGTCTGCGGATCCGAAACAGTATATCGCCTGGTATGAAATGCGATTCGACGGCGGGCAAATCCGCGTCGATCCGATTATGCCGTCCGGTCCGCCGAAAGTGTTCGCGCTTGCACCTGCTTTTGAAATTTCCTCGGGGAAACTGATCGCCGAAGGTCATCATCATGTGGTGATCGATCTGGAGTATCGGCCGGTCGGCGCGACGTCGCCCGTGCTGAACATCCGTTCGCGCATACCGGTAGGACGGGGGGAATGAACCGTGCCGCGGCGTTCGACAGTTTCGGAGTCGGGTGCGGCGTTGGCCGTGGCGCTGTTTGCCCTGGCGGTCATCAGCATCGTCGGACTTGTTTTGCTTGGCGTCGTTCGAGAAAGCGCCGTCCGGACGGCGTCGACGGAGGCGGCGGTTCGGGCGGAAATGCTTGCTCAAAGCGGGCTCGACCGCGTCTTGGCCCAAATCCGCAAAGTCGCGGACGACATCAACAACGCCGGTCTGGTTTACCGCGACGCGGTCGCGCTGGCAAGTTCAAGATTGGACGCCGTCGACGCCTGGGACGGGAAAGAATACGCCGTCCAGAGTGGAAAGTATCGTCTCGAAGTGCTGGAAAACCGCGAAACGTCGAGTCCGGCGGGCCGTCCGGAGACCGATCCCGACGTTCCCTACGTCCGCAAGATCGTCGTTCGGTCGATCGGATCGTTCGATCGACGACCGTCGGTATCCGTGGCCAAGACGATGACGGTCTACGTCGGAACGGTTCACCCCGTTTTCCGGTATCCCGTCAGCGCGCGCGGCGACTTGTCGCTGAACGGCTCGCCGTATATCGTCGGCGACGTGCTCGTACGCGACGGCGACCTGCGCGTTGCCAACGAGGCGCAGGTCATCAGCGCGCCGGGTTCGTTATACGGCTTTATATCGGATTTTCCGGCGTTGCGGGGGTTTATCCGCGTCGACGGCCGGACGCCCGGAGGCGATCGCTTTTTTAAGTCGGAGACGTCGGGTCCGTATTCGCGCACGACGCATTCGTCCCGTGATTTCGACGTTGGCTATTTTTCGTCGCAAATGTTTCCGTTTGAAGATTTATCGCTCGAATCCGACGACCCCGAATTGCGTCCGGCAGATTATGTCGCGCGCAAGTCATCCGTTTTTGCGATGCGGGAAGGACAATCTTTTGATCTGGATTGGCCCGAGGGCGAATTCGAACATGTGGTCTCATCCGATACCGACTGGCTTTCCGGCAGCGTCCGTTTTTCCAATACATCACTTGTGATCGACGGCAGCGTGCTGACGGTTGGGACGAGTTCTTCTTCGAGCGCCGATCTTCTTATCAAAGAAGGTTCGCTGCGGTTACAGCGAACGGGTGGAGCTCGGGTGCCGGAGCTTCGACTGCAGAACGGATCGCTTTTCGTCCAATTGACCGCGCCCCAGCAAATCGCCGCCGACCTTTCGGGAAAGATCGTGCTTCCGCCCGACAAGTTCGCATACATTGAGGGCGACGTGTTTTTCAACGACGGTTTTGAACTTTCGGACGGAAGCATGTATATTAAAGGCAACTTGACGATTTTCGGCGATATCCGGTTGCGCGGCACGGTTTACGTCGACGGGGATGTCGATTTGAAGCGAATGCGCTCGATCAACGGCCTGAGCGGTGGAACGCCGATTCCACTTGTGTTGGTCGCCTCCAGTAACGTCGTGCTCGGCGACAACACCAACGAACGGAACGCGGACGCGGAGATCCGTGCTTTTCTATTCTCCAAGCGCCAGGTGAAGATGTACGGCGTCGTGTCGAAACTGTTTATTTCCGGAGGGATTCACGGCGAAAACCCCGGCGGTACGGCCGTCGAACTGCACGCGGTGCGCGGCGAGCCGCCGAGTATGGGAGGAGAACCTCCGATCGAATATGCCGGACCTTCGTGGCCGGGACCCAACATCCAGCCGGATCAGGAGGTGTTGCCGTTCGAAACGTCGCGCCTGCAAATTTATCACGACGCCCTGCTGTACGAGCAGCCGCCGACGGGAATCCCGATAACGGAAGGTCTGAACATTTTTGTCGCCAAAGTAGAAAGGGGATGACGACGATGCCGTATCGGATGTTGGTCGTCGACGACACCAAGTTTATGCGCAAGATGTTGACGGACATCCTGGTCCAGGCCGGGCACGAGGTCGTCGGCGAGGCGGACAACGGGAGGCAGGCCGTCACTCTGTTCCGGGAACTGAAACCCGACGTCATCATTATGGACATCACCATGCCCGAAATGGACGGCATCGAGGCGATCCGCGAAATCCGCATGATCGACCCGCATGCCGTCGTGCTCGTTTGTTCGGCGATGAGCCAGCAAGAGCAAATTTCCGACGCCATGAAAGCGGGCGCCAACGGTTATTTGATGAAACCTTTCAAGCCCGACCGCGTCAACGAGGTAATTCGCACGACTGCAATCCCTGCCCTGGAAAAACGCCGGCAGGCGGAAATGAAAAAGTTCGACAACGTGATCGAACTGCCGCGGCCGGCGTCGGCCGCAGCCGCTGATTCGTCCTCGGCGGAAGCCAGTGTTGGTGTTGCCGGCGCGGACGGGACGAACGACGATCCCGGCGGCGTAGGCGACGAACGGAATCCCGCGGCGTATGCCGGAGTGTTGGACGAATCGTTGACGGCAGTTGCCGAAAGCGATGTCGAGTTGGACGAAACGATAGAACGGCGCGAGCAGGAGGAATTGGAATTGCCGGCTCTTCCCGAGCTAGAAGGCTTTGGGGAACCGGCCGTTGCGGCCGAACCGGAAACCGCGCCTGAGCCGCTAGCGACCCTAAGCACGCAAACCGAGTCGAAAACCGAGTCGTCCGAGCAGATTCCAGCGACGGAAAATAAAATTATCAACCTGTTTAGGAGGAATGAAAAGTTGAAGCAATTTACGAGCAGTTATATGTGCCAATGGCAGGAAGAGTGGAAGGGCAATACCGTACATTATCGGGCGATCTGCACCGAAAGTGAAAACGAGCTGATCATTCAGATGTCGATCGGCGACAGCCAACAAACGATTTCGCTTCCCATCGACACCTTCCGTCAGCTGAACACATGGCTGGAAAAAAGTTTGGCGCTGTCGCAATCGCTTTCGATCTCTTCGTCCCGCGAGTCGCTCGGACGGAAGATCGACAGCTGAGCGGCGTCGGAGGGCGAAGGCGGGATGGAGGTTTTCGTCGGTTCGGCCCTCGTCGCGGGCGGCTTTGCGATCGGCGCGGCTGCGGACGAAATCGCAAGGCGGCTTTTGCGGTTCCGCGACGACTGCAATGAAGAAAAAAGCGGAGCGGTTTGGACAACGGCCGTCGGTTTGGTGACGGCCTTTTGGTTTTGGGCGATTTTCACAGCCGTATCGGAGACGGAAGAACGCGTCGTCGGAGCGGCACTTCTCGTTTTTTGCGCTGTTTGTACGGCGACGGATCTAAGGTGCCGGCTGATTTTGAACGTCGTCGTGTTTCCTTTTGCGGCGCTGTTTGCGGCGTTGCGGCTGTTCGTTCGCCCCGAGCCGTTTTGGCATTACGCTCTCGGCGCGTTGGCCGGAGCGGCGGCGTTGTTTGCGGTCGGGCTGGCGTTTGAGCGTTTCGGACGCCGGCAAGGCGTCGGCGGCGGCGACGTGAAGATGATGTTTGCGCTCGGTTCCGTTTTGGGACTTAAGCTCGCGTTCTTGTGCTTGTTTTTCGCCTCGGCGGCCGGCAGTCTGTACGGTCTGTTCCGGATTGCCGCGTCGGGCGGCGATCGATCTATATTTTTGCCGTTTGGCCCATTTCTCTCCTTGGGCGCGTTGGCCGCGTTCGTCTGGGGCGAGGCGCTTTTAACGTGGTACGTCAGCCTTTGGATATGACGTGTCGGATATGATGTGTCAGGCGGTCATCCGCGCCGGCTTCTTCCCATAAGAATGAAAAAAGAAGACCGACTGAAAACGGGAGGCAAGCCGCATGCGCGTCACCGTCCGCCCCGGCGATTCGTTTTGGCTGTACAGCCGCTTGTTCGCCGTTCCGCTCGAGCTGATTCTCGATTCGAATCCCGGCGTCGATCCGTCGCGCCTTTTGCCCGGATCAACGGTCAGCATTCCCGGTTATACCGTTGCTGAACACCGCGTGGTTGCGGGAGAAAGCCTGTGGTTGATTGCGCAGAGGTACGGTACGGCGCTGAACGCCTTGTTCGCGCTGAATCCCGGCATTCGGCCGAATACGCTCGCCGTCGGGCAAATCGTCCGCGTACCCGTTCGCGTCACGCGGCCGGTCGTCCGGCCGATGCGGGCCTATGATTCCGCCGCGCTCGCCGAGGATCTCGACCGCCTGACGGAAGTCTATCCGTTTGTCCGCCGGCGCGCGATCGGCCGATCCGTCCTGGGCAAGCCGATCGAAGAATTGCGGATCGGCCGGGGAGGAAGACGCGTTCATGTAAACGGCGCGTTTCACGCCAACGAATGGATCACGACGCCGGTGCTCGTCCGTTTTTTAAACGAGTACGCGCTTGCCCTGACGAACGGTACGGCCGTCCGGGGACTCGTCATGGCGCCTTATTACCGCATAGCGACGTTGTCGGCGGTGCCGATGGTGAACCCCGACGGCGTCGATCTCGTCATTCACGGCCCTCCGCGAGAGCAGCCCTATCGCGACCGGGTCGTCGCCATCAACGGCGGCAGTATGGATTTTTCTCGCTGGAAAGCCAACATTCGCGGCGTCGATCTGAACGACCAGTTTCCGGCCTTCTGGGAGCGTGAAGTCGCGCGTTCGCCCGCCAAAGGGCCTGCGCCGCGCGATTACCCGGGCACCGCGCCGCTGACCGAACCGGAAGCGGTCGCCATGGCACAATTGACGCGGGAAAGCGATTTTCACCGCGTGCTGGCATTTCATACGCAAGGCCGCGTCATCTATTGGGGCTTCATGGGCTTCGAACCGCCGGAGTCGGAGCGGCTCGCCGTCGAGTTCGCGCGCGTCAGCGGATATACGCCTATTCGGTATATCGAAAGTTATGCCGGATACAAGGATTGGTTCATCATGGAATGGCGTCGTCCCGGCTTCACGATCGAAGCCGGAATGGGCGTCAATCCGCTTCCGCTTTCCCAGCTTGAACAAATTTATCAGGAGTGCCTCGGTATTTTACTGGCCGCCCTGTACGCTCCTTAAAGTTTGCGGGGGTACGATCTTAATTTTCTCGGGTTTTCCCCGGCATCGTTGCGGCGCACAATGTTCGCACGGGGTACGGCGAAGGATCGGGCACCCTCGCGAAAAACGGTGCGAAAGGAGATATCGAACGTGGAGCAATCGCAGGGAGCTTTTTTCACCGGGCAGTACCGTAACGTGCTGGCGGAGTGCGGCATCGATGAACAACAGATCGACGACAGACTGCAGGAGACGTGGCGCAGCTTGTTCGAAGGCGACGACGACACGCGCATTTATTATCCCGTGGGCGACGACATGGGCTTTATCCTGGACACGGGCAACCTGGACGTGCGCACCGAGGGAATGTCTTACGGTATGATGATGGCCGTACAATTCGACCGCAAGGACGTGTTCGACCGGCTCTGGAAATGGGCGATGACGTATATGTTCATGAAGGACGGCGTTCACGCGGGGTATTTCGCCTGGTCGTGCAACCCCGACGGAACGCGACGCGCAAACGGCCCGGCGCCGGACGGCGAGGAATATTTCGCCATGGCGCTTCTGTTTGCTTCGCATCGGTGGGGCGACGGTGAACCGCCGTTCGACTACGGCGTTCAGGCGCGTCGCCTGCTGCGGACATGCCTGCATCAGGGCGAATCCGGCCCCGGCTATCCGATGTGGGATCCGGCCAACCGATTGATCAAGTTCATTCCGGAATGCGATTTTACCGATCCTTCTTACCATTTACCTCATTTTTATGAATTATTTTCATTATGGACGGATCCCGAAGACCGTCCGTTCTGGAAAGAGGCGGCGGAAGCCAGTAGAATGTATCTAAAGAAAGCATGCCACCCTGAGACCGGGCTTGCGCCGGAATATGCCTTTTTCGACGGGACACCGAATCCCGTGCGGGGGCATGGCGATTTTTTCAGCGATTCGTACCGGGTGGTCGCCAACATTGCGCTTGATTGGGAATGGTTCCGCGCGGACGACAGGCTACGGGAAATCGCCGACCGCGTTCAAGCTTTTTTCGCGGACAAGCCTCCGGAAGATTATCGCCGGTACGCGATCGACGGGACGCCATATGAGGAAAAGGCGCTTCATCCCGTCGGACTGCTGGCGACGAATGCCGCGGCATCGCTTGCCGCAAAGGGTCCCCATGCCTACAAATTCGTCGAACGGTTCTGGAACACGCCGCTTCGCAAAGGACCGCGCCGCTATTACGACAATTGTCTGTATATGTTCGCGCTTCTGATGTTGAGCGGCCGTTATCGCATCTGGAAACCAAATGGCAAAGAGAGCGCGAAGACAATCGGATGATCGCCTTGGATCATCGCCCGGCCTCTTTGCGCTTTGTCCGAAGATGTGATACAATTTGACTGTTAAAAGGCAACGACTCGTTCCCCCGCGCGGTCGTCCGTTTGTCACCGGCGGCGACTGGGCGGGAGGTGTCACGCAACGGGAGGTGACGCACGTTGGCGCTTACGCAGGAGCGCAAACAGGAAATCATCCGGCAGTTCCGCACGCACGAATCGGATACCGGTTCGCCGGAAGTCCAGGTCGCGATTCTGACCGAGCAGATCGAACAGCTGACCGAGCATCTTCGCGTGCACAAGAAAGACCACCATTCGCGCCGCGGACTGCTGAAAATGGTCGGTCAACGCAGGAGACTTCTGGAATACTTGCGGAAAACGGACATCAAGCGGTATACTTCGCTCATCGAACGTCTCGGGCTGCGCCGGTAACGGCGACACCCGTCGAACGGCAACCGTCGTGGAGTTTTCCACCATGGTTGCTTTTTTTCAAATCTCGAAACGGCACCGGGTGCCCGAGCGCAGACCGGTGCCGGCAATTTCGCATCGGGAGGCCAAATCGGAATCGATGAACACGACGGAGAAAAAAGTGCGCATGGAGTTGGCCGGCAGGCCGCTCGTCCTGGAAACTGGGCGATTGGCGAAACAGGCCAACGCTGCCGTTCTCGCCCGGTACGGCGACACCGCCGTGCTATGCACAGTAACGGCGTCGAAGGAACCGAAGGAAGTCGACTTTTTTCCACTGACGGTCAACTACGAGGAACGGTTTTATGCCGTCGGCAAAATTCCCGGCGGTTTCATCAAACGCGAGGGACGGCCCAGCCAGAAGGCGATTCTTGCCAGCCGGTTGACGGACAGGCCGATCCGACCGCTGTTTCCGAGCCATTTTCGCCACGAGGTGCAAGTCGTCGACCTCGTGCTGAGCGTCGACCAAGACTGCGCTCCGGAAATCGCGGCGATGATCGGCACATCCGCTGCGCTGTCGATTTCGGACATTCCGTTCAACGGCCCGATCGGCGGCGTCATCGTCGCCAGAGTGGACGGGCAGTTCGTCATTAACCCGACGGTGGCGCAGACGCAGGCGTGCGACTTGTTCGTCGTCGTCGCCGGCACGAAAGACGCCATCATGATGGTCGAGGGAGAAGCGCGGGAAGTTCCTGAAGATGTGTTGCTTGAGGCGATCATGTTCGGTCACGAAGAGGTCAAGCGCGTCTGCGAGCTGCAGGAAGAACTGGTCCGCGAGGCCGGCAAGCCGAAAATGGAAGTTCCGGAGCGCCAGATCGATCCCGAAGTCGATGCTGCGGTCCGTGCTTACGCCGGTGACCGCCTGGTCGAGGCGCTGCGCATT
Organism: Candidatus Reconcilbacillus cellulovorans; assembly: GCA_002507565.1. GTDB lineage: Bacteria > Bacillota > Bacilli > Paenibacillales > Reconciliibacillaceae > Reconciliibacillus > Reconciliibacillus cellulovorans. The sequence continues at coordinate 25,199 of MOXJ01000012.1, read as the reverse complement.
CCGGAGAAACAGTCCCGCCAAGACGCGATCGACGCCATTCAGCAGGAAACGATCGCCCATTTCACGGAATTGTATGCGGAAACGCCCGAGAAACTGGCCGATGTCAAGGACGTGCTCCATGATATCGTCAAAACCGAAGTGCGCCGCATGATTCTTGTCGACCGCATCCGGCCGGACGGCCGCCGGCTCGACGAAATCCGCCCGATCGAGTGCGAAGTCGGGCTTTTGCCGCGGACGCACGGATCCGGCCTGTTTATTCGCGGCCAGACGCAAGCGCTCAGCGTCTGCACGCTGGGGGCGCTCGGCGACATGCAAATTCTCGACGACCTCGGCGTAGAGGAATCGAAGCGGTTCATGCACCATTACAATTTCCCGCCGTTTAGCACCGGTGAGGCGCGCCCGATCCGTGCGCCCAGCCGGCGCGAAATCGGCCATGGCGCCCTCGGCGAACGAGCGCTGGAGATGGTGATTCCTTCGGAACGCGAGTTTCCGTATACGATTCGGCTTGTGTCCGAAGTGCTGGAATCGAACGGTTCGACGTCGCAGGCGAGCATTTGTGCCAGCACGCTTGCGCTCATGGACGCGGGCGTGCCGATCAAAGCTCCGGTCGCCGGTATCGCGATGGGCTTGATCAAGGAAGGCGATCGTTTTTCGATTTTGTCCGACATTCAGGGGCTCGAGGACCATTACGGCGATATGGACTTCAAGGTCGCCGGGACCGCTCAAGGCGTCACCGCGATCCAGATGGACATCAAGATCCCCGGCATCGACCGCGAGATCATGCGGCAAGCGTTGGAGCAGGCGCGCGTCGGTCGTCTCTACATTCTCGATAAAATGCTGGCGACGATCGCCGAACCGCGCAAGACGCTTTCGCCGTATGCGCCGAAAATCACGACGATGCGCATCCATCCCGACAAGATCCGCGAAGTCATCGGCGCCGGCGGCAAAATCATCAACCGGATCATCGAAGAAACCGGCGTCAAGATCGACATCGAGCAGGACGGCACGATCTACATCACGTCTCCGAACATCGAGATGAACGAAAAGGCGAAACAGATCATCGAGGGGATCGTGCGCGACGTCGTCGTCGGCGAGACCTATCTCGGGACCGTCAAGCGGATCGAGAAGTTCGGCGCGTTCGTCGAAGTATTGCCGGGCAAGGAAGGGCTCATCCACATTTCTCAGCTGGCACATGAACGCGTGTCGCGCGTCGAAGACGTACTGTCGATCGGCGACACGGTGACCGTGAAAGTGACCGAAATCGACCCGCAAGGACGCATCAACCTGTCGCGCAAGGCGGTGCTGCCCGTTCCGCCGAAACCCTCCCAGCCGCAACGCGGGCAGGGGCCGAAGCTGCCTGGACACAAGACCCCGGGACCGCGTCTGTCGGGCAGGCGCTGATCGGAAAGCTCCGACGAGGGGCTTTTTTCATTTTTCGACCCTGCGGCATTCCCTTCGGACAGTCCGCATAGACATGGGACAAAACGCGGTCGTTCGCGGAGGGAAACGCCCAAATGGGGAATATACGAAGCGATCAGCGTCGGCTGATCGGCATCGCCGGAGTCGTCGGGTTCGCGCTTGCGGCGTGCGTCGTATGGCTGTCCGCGCGAATGGCGGACGGAACGGAACGCAAGACGGCGATGGCCGACGCGGAGCTGTTGTCGCGGATCCGGCAGGAAGCGTCGAATCTGTACATCCCGCCGATCGACGCCCGCGCGGATCGGGTTTGGAAGGCGATTCCCGGCTATAACGGGCTGGAAGTCGACGTAGAAAAAACTTTCGAAGAAGCCAAGCGCCGCGGCGTCGAAGCCGGCATTCCTTGGGTGTTTCGCGAGGTACCGCCGAAAGTCGGCCTGGACGACCTCGGGCCCCTTCCGATTTACAAAGGCAATCCCCGCAAGCCGATGGCGGCGCTGATGGTCAATGTGGCTTGGGGCGACGAACATTTGCCGGCCATGTTGGAGACGTTTCGGGAAAGCGGCGTAAGGGCGACGTTTTTTTTCGACGGGTCGTGGCTGTCCCGTCACTTGGAGACCGCTCGGCGGATCGGTGAAGACGGGCATGAACTGTCCAATCACGCCTACTCGCACCCGAACATGAGCCGCTTAAGCCGCGAACGTCAGCGCGAAGAAATCGTCAAGACACAGACGATCCTGAAAGAGCGACTGGGCGTCGACAATCGTCTGTTTGCTCCGCCGTCGGGTGATTACGACGACACGACGGTTCGGGTAGCCTACGAACTAGGGTTAAAAACAATTTTGTGGACCATCGATACGGTGGACTGGAAAAATCCTCCTCCAGATGCCGTCGTCCGTAAAGTGAAAGCGCACCTGGAGCCGGGATCACTCATCCTTATGCACCCGACGCCGGCATCCAGGTCCGCGCTGGCGGACATTATCCGCGTCGTCCGCGCCAAAGGGCTGGCGCTCGGCACCGTCAGCGAACTGATTTCTCCTGCAAGAATTCACCCCGAGCGTCCACTCGCCGGTCCGTCCGTGATAAAATACGAAACGGGAGGGAAGGAGGACTGATCGCTTGATCCGGCACCGTCTGGACAACGGAATACGCGTCGTTCTGGAGCCGATGTCGTCCTGTCGGTCCGTCGCGTTCGGCATTTGGGTGAAGACCGGTTCGAGATACGAGCCTGATTCGTGGAACGGAGTGTCTCACTTCATCGAACATATGCTGTTTAAGGGGACGGACCGTTTCAGCGCCAAAGAGATCGCCGAAACGTTCGACAGCATCGGCGGCAACGTCAACGCGTTTACGACGAAAGAATACACCTGCTATTATGCCAAAGTGCTCGACGAACATTTGCCGATCGCCGTCGACGTGTTGGCGGATATGTTTTTCAGATCGCGCCTGGACGAGACGGAATTGGCGAAAGAGCGAAACGTGATCCTGGAAGAAATCGCGATGTACGACGACACCCCGGACGACCTGGTGCACGATCTGATCGCGCGGGCCGCGTTCGGCACCCATCCGCTCGGCTACGCCGTACTGGGGACCGAGCGGAATCTGAAACAGTTGGGCCGGGGAGAACTGTTGGCGTATATCCGCGATCATTATACGTCCGGCCGTATCGTCGTGGCGGCGGCCGGCAATGTGGACGTCGGCCGGACGATCGAATTGGTCGAGCGGCATTTCGGGGCCCATCCTCCCGACGACCGGAATGTGACGTCGGACCCCCCGACTTTCCAGGGCGGAACGGTCGTGCATCGCAAGCAGACCGAACAGAACCATCTTTGCCTTGCCTTGCCCGGTTGTCGTCTGGACGATCCGCGTTATTACGCTGTGCTGGTGCTCAACAACGCGCTGGGAGGGAGCATGAGTTCCAGGTTGTTCCAGGAGATCCGCGAACGCCGCGGGTTGGCGTATTCGGTCTATTCGTACCACACGGCCTATACGGATTCGGGGTTGCTGACGATTTACGCCGGCACGGCGCCCAGACAGACTGCCGCAGTGTTGGAGCTGGTTCTGGAAATTTTGTCCGATATTCGCCGCAACGGCCTTTCACAGAAAGAATGGTCCAAGGCGAAGGAACAGTTGAAAGGCCATTTGTTGTTGAGCCTTGAAAGTACGAGCAGTCGGATGAATCGCCTCGGCAAGAACGAGTTGCTGCTCGGACGTCATGAACCGATCGAGGACGTTTTGAAGAAAATCGAGGCGGTGACGCAGCACGACGTGCACGAAGCCGCCGAATCGATGTTTGGAGTCCAGCTTGCGGCGGCGCTTGTCGGGCCGGCCGACGATGCGTTGAGCGCTTACGGCGGTCGTTTGATCGTCGCCTAAATAAAGGACGGAGGAAAAGTTATGCCTGATCGTTATCGCGTTCAGATCAAGCAGTTGCCCGGCCACGAAGATTTGCCGCTTCCGCGCAAAATGTCCGCATCCGCAAGCGGTTACGACCTACACGCCGCCGTCGAAGGAGAACTTGTGCTTCGGCCCGGCGAGCGGGCGCTCGTGCCGACCGGCGTAGCGGTTGCAATGCCGGAAGGTCTGGAGGCTCAAGTGAGGCCGAGAAGCGGCCTCGCTCACCGGTACGGGATTACTTGTCTCAATTCGCCGGGGACGATCGACGCCGATTATCGCGGAGAAATCCGCGTGCTGCTTATTCATCTCGGGGAAGAGCCGTTTACAATCAGGCGCGGCGACCGCATCGCGCAACTTGTTTTTCAACGAGTTCCCGACGTCGAGTTCGAACCGGTCGACGAGCTTCCCGCCACTGAGCGCGGTGCCGGCGGTTTCGGCCATACCGGACGATAGAGTCGTTCATCCGGGACGTTCGTCACCCCTTTCGCAACACCCGCATAGGATGCTCAGGAAAAGGCGAGGCGCTCGAAACGAAAGGGGTGCGAAGCCAGCGGATGTTGACGAACGTCAAGATCGTCATGGTCGGCGGCGATGCCCGGCAAACGGAAGTCATTCGCCGGTTCGCCGAACTGGACGCCATGCTGGTGCTGATCGGGTTCGACCATCTTCAGGTGCCGTACGGCGGCGCCATGAAGTGTGCGATGGAACCCGGGGCTTTTGCGGACGCCAACGCGGTCGTGCTTCCCGTCGTCGGAACCGACGAGCGAGGCGTCGTCGATTCGGTGTTTTCTAGCCAGGAACTGATATTGAAACGGGAGCATCTAGAACGTCTGGCCGAAGGGGCCAAGGTCTATACCGGAATCGCCAGACCTTATCTGAAATCGCTTTGTGCGTCTTGCGGCGTTCCCGTCGAGGAACTGCTCGAGCGGGACGATGTGGCGATTTACAATTCTGTCCCGACCGCTGAAGGCGCGATCATGCTGGCGATTCAGCATACGGACACGACGATTCATGGCTCGGTGTCGATGGTAGTCGGATTCGGCCGTACCGGCATGACGCTTGCCCGAATGCTCAAGGGACTTGGAGCCGTCGTGAAGGTCGGCGTCCGGTGTTCGGAGCAATTCGCCAGGGCGTGGGAATGCGGATACGTTCCGTTCGACACGAACGAACTTGCGCTTCATGTGCGCGATGTGGACTTGCTTTTTAACACGGTTCCCACTATGATAATCACAGCGCATGTGATAGCGGAGCTGTCTCCCCGAGCGGTCATCATCGATCTCGCATCGCGCCCGGGAGGAACGGATTTTCGGTTTGCGGAAAAACGCGGCATCAAGGCGATCCTGGCCCCGAGCCTTCCCGGCCTTGTAGCGCCGAAAACGGCCGGACGCATTCTCGCCGACGCGCTCGTCCGGTCTCTGCTGGAGGAACTCGGCCGGCAGAGGGGGCGGTCGGCATGAACTGGAGCCGATTGACCGTCGGTTTCGCCTTGACGGGCTCGCATTGCACGTTTGCGGATGTTCTGCCGCAGATCCGCCGATTCGTCGAAGCGGGCGCAAACGTCGTTCCAATCGTCTCACATTCGGTTGCGACCACGGACACCCGTTTCGGACAGTCGGGCGATTGGCTGCGCCAGTTGAAAGACCTCACGGGGAATGATATCATTGCTTCAATCGTAGAAGCGGAACCGCTCGGACCGTCCAAACGACTGGACGTTCTTGTCATTGCGCCTTGTACGGGCAACACGATCAGCAGATTGGCCAATGCGATGACGGACAGCCCCGTCCTGATGGCGGCCAAGGCGCAGCTTCGCAACCAGCGGCCGGTCGTGCTCGCGATATCCACCAACGACGGACTCGGGCTGAACGCCGCCAACATCGCCAAACTGCTGATCTGTAAAAACGTTTATTTCGTGCCGTTCGGCCAGGACGCTCCTCATGTGAAACCGAATTCTCTGGTGGCGCGCATGGACCTGATCCTTGAGACGTGCGAGGCGGCGCTTCAGGGACGTCAGCTGCAGCCGCTTCTTGTGGGACGGTGACGCGGGACACGACGGGGAGGAAACCGGAGATGATCAAGAAGGAGAACTATTGCGTCGCAGTGGTCGGCGTGACGGGTGCCGTCGGCCGGCAAATGGTACGGATGCTGGAAGAACGCGATTTCCCGATCAGCTCGTTCAAGCCTCTTGCGTCCGGGCGTTCGGCGGGCCAGACGATTCGCTTCAAAGGGAAGGAATGGACCGTCGAGGAAGCGACGCCCGAGTCGTTTGAAGGCGTCGACATCGCCCTGTTTTCCGCCGGCGGCGACGTCAGCCGACAGCTCGTGCCAGAGGCGGTAGCCCGCGGCGCCGTCTGCATCGACAACACGAGCGCGTTTCGGATGGATCCGCAGACGCCGCTTGTCGTGCCGGAGGTCAACGCGGACAAAATCGCCGACCATCGCGGCGTGATCGCCAACCCGAACTGTTCGACGATCCAGATGGTCGTCGCGCTCAAACCGCTGTACGATGCATACGGCATTTCCCGTGTCATCGTGTCCACGTACCAGTCGGTTTCTGGGGCGGGAGCACGGGCGATCGAGGAACTGCGCCGCCAGAGCGCGGCCGTGTTGGCGGGAGAGCCGGTGACGGCGGAAGTGTTGCCGGTCGCCTCGTTGCCCGTCAAACATCCGATTGCGTTTAACGTCATCCCGCAAATCGACAAGTTTTGGGATAACGGCTTCACCAATGAAGAAATGAAAATGGTAAATGAAACAAAAAAAATATTAGGGGACGATTCGATTCGGGTGACCGCGACCTGCGTCCGCGTTCCCGTTTTCTACGGACACTCCGAATCCGTGTACGTGGAGCTTGACCGCGATTTCGAGCTGGAGGATGTGCGAAAACTGCTGTCCGCTGCACCGGGCGTGGTCGTCGTTGACGATCCCGCAAACCAGCGGTACCCGCTTGCGACGGAAGCGGCCGGGCGAAAGGAGACGTTCGTTGGACGTCTGCGGCGCGATCTGTTCCACCCGCGGGCGCTGAACATGTGGATCGTGTCGGACAACCTCCTTAAGGGTGCGGCATGGAACGCGGTGCAGATCGCCGAATACTTGATCGGGCGCCGGTAGACCGTCGGGGGTACGGTCGAAGCGCGTTCGCCGCGACATCAGTGCCGGAAAGGGGTGTGACAGGCGTTGGCTACCGATTTCGGCAGGCTGGTGACCGCTATGGTCACGCCGTTCGACGAACGGTTGCAGGTGAACTGGGACCGCCTGCCCGAGCTTGTGGACTATCTGATCGAGGAGCAAAAGACCGACAGTATCGTCGTTTGCGGCACGACGGGAGAATCGCCGACGCTGTCCGATGAAGAGAAAGTGCGGCTGTACGAGACATGCGTCCGGTTGGCCAGAGGCCGGTGTCGGATTCTTGCCGGCACCGGTACCTACGACACGGAACACAGCATTCATCTGACGAGGGAAGCGGAGCGGGCCGGAGTCGACGGCGCGCTCGTAGTCGTCCCTTATTACAGCCGCCCTTCGCAGGAAGGACTTTATCGCCATTTCAGCGCGATCGCGCGATCGACGTCGCTTCCGCTCATGCTGTACAACATCCCGTCGCGAACGGGCGTCATGCTGGAGGCGGAGACGACGCTCAGGCTGGCCGAATTTCCGAATATCGTCGCGACGAAAGAATCGCACGGCGATTTCGACCATTTGACGCGGCTGATCAAGGCAGCGCCGGCCGGCTTTCGCGTCTACAGCGGGGACGACGGTTTGACACTGCCGTTTCTGGCCATCGGGGCGTACGGAGTCGTCAGTGTCGCCGCCCATCTCGTGGGACGCGACATCAAACGGATGATGGAAGCCTACGCGGACGGCAGAACGGCGGAGGCAGCCCAGCTGCATGCGAAGCTGCATCCCGTCTTTCACGGCATGTTCTTTTGCCCTCACCGCGTCCCGAGCCCTGCCCCCGTGAAGCATGCGCTGCGGTTGAAGGGTATCGACGTAGGGGGGGTGCGGTTGCCGCTCGTTCCGGTGACGGAGCAGGAAGCGGCGTTTATCGCCCGACTCGTAGAGCAAATCTGACGCAAACGGCCGGAGGATGTAGGACAGGCGTATGTTCGACGTTGACGGGAAAACGTCGCGTGCGTCGTCGAGACGGACAAGGAGGAAACGTTTTTTGCCCCGCAAACAGCAGAGCCAGGAGAAATTGTCCATTTTTGCTCTGGGCGGCATGAGTGAAATTGGGAAAAACATGTATGTCGTCCAGTACGGCAACGACATCGTCGTCATCGACGCCGGATTGAAATTTCCGGAAGAAGAAATGCTGGGCATCGACATCGTCATCCCCGATATTTCCTATCTTGTGGAAAATCGGGAGAAAGTGCGCGCGATTTTGTTGACGCACGGCCACGAAGACCATATCGGCGGTTTGCCGTACGTGCTGAAACATCTGAACGTTCCGGTGTATGCGACGCGGCTGACGATGGGTCTCGTGGAAGCGAAGCTGAAAGAGGCCCATTTGTTGGGCGAGACGAAGCGCTATGTCATTACGGCCGATTCCGTTTTGACGTTCGGCTCGATCAAGGCAAGCTTTTTCCGGACGAATCACAGCATTCCGGACTCGGTCGGCATCTGCCTCGACACTCCGGAAGGGCTCGTCGTCCATACCGGTGATTTCAAGTTCGACCATACGCCGGTCAACGATCAGTTCGCCGATCTGTACCGAATGGCCGAAATCGGCAGGCGCGGCGTGCTCGTCCTGATGTCCGACAGCACGAACGCCGAGCGGCCGGGATTTACCGGCTCGGAAAAGACGGTCGGCGCCGAGTTGGAGGACATTTTCCGCAAGGCGAAACAGCGCGTAATCGTGGCGACGTTTGCTTCTAACGTCGCGCGCATTCAGCAGGTGTTCGAGGCCGCGTACAACACGCGCCGGAAAGTGGCGATCGTCGGCCGCAGTATGGTGAACGTCGTGAACATCGCGCATGAACTGGGATATCTCGAAATTCCGGACGGAACGTTTATCGAACTCGAGGACGTTCACCGGTTGCCGCCCGAACGCATCGTCATATTGTCGACCGGAAGCCAGGGCGAGCCGATGTCCGCGCTGACGCGGATGGCCCGATCGGCGCACAAAAAGCTGGATATTTTGCCGGGCGACACCGTCGTCATCGCGGCGACGCCGATTCCGGGCAATGAGCGTTATGTCGGACGGACGGTCGACGAGTTGATGCGGCAAGGGGCGCATGTTATTTACGGGCCGGGATCGGTCTCCGGCGTGCACGTTTCCGGACACGGCAGCCAGGAAGAGTTGAAGCTGATGCTCAACCTGATGCGCCCGAAATATTTCATTCCCGTTCACGGCGAATACCGAATGTTGCGGATGCACGGGTTGCTCGCCGAGTCGGTCGGCATCGATCGCGATCGCATTTTCCTGATCGACAACGGCGACACGGTCGAGATCCAAAACGGGCAGGCGCGGCTAGGCCCGAAAGTGCCTGCCGGCAACGTGCTGATCGACGGGCTCGGCGTCGGCGACGTCGGCAACATCGTGCTGCGCGACCGGAAACTGATGTCCCAGGACGGCATCCTCGTGGTCGTGGTCACGCTCAGCAAACAGGACGGCACGATTCTATCGGGACCCGACATCATTTCCCGAGGATTCGTGTATGTTCGCGAATCGGAGGCATTGCTGGAAGAAGCAAACAAAATCGTCACCAACACGCTCACCCGCCTCATGGGCGAGAACGTCACTGAGTGGGCGTCGCTTAAAACCAACGTCAGAGACGCGCTGGGACGTTTTCTGTACGAACAGACACGTCGCCGTCCGATGATTCTGCCGATCATCATGGAGGTCTGAATCATTCCTTCGGGCCGTTTGAACGTCAGTCGCACAAGGCCGGGAGATCTTTCCGCGGAAAGAATCCCGGCCTTTGTTTTCGGCGCATACTAGCCGCCGAAGACATCTTCGAAGCGGGAAGGGGGAAACGCCGTGAATGAACGACTGAACGGATCGGACGAGCCGAACGCGCCTGGCGTCGAATCGACCGCCGTCGGAGAGCATATCCGCCAGCTGGGACAAACCGCCGTCGCCGCTATGGAATCCCCGATTTTTTGCATGACGGTCATCGGTCAGGTCGAGGGCCACCTCGTCTTGCCTCCCCAAAACAAGACGACCAAATACGAGCATCTGATCCCTCAACTGGTGGCGGCCGAACAGAATCCCAACATCAAAGGCGTATTGGTGGTGCTCAATACAGTCGGCGGCGACGTCGAAGCCGGTTTGGCTATTGCGGAGATGGTCGCTTCGATGACGAAGCCCAAGGTGACACTGGTTCTCGGAGGCGGTCACAGCATTGGCGTTCCGATCGCCGTAAGCGGCGACGTGTCTTTTATCGCCGAGACGGCGACCATGACGATTCACCCTATCCGCCTGAACGGTCTCGTCATCGGTGTGCCGCAGACGTTTGAATATCTGGAAAAAATGCAAGAGCGCGTTGTGCGTTTTATCGTCCGGCATTCGCGCGTAACCGAGGAAACGCTGAAACGGTTGATGTTTACGACCGGCGAACTCGCCCGCGACATCGGCACGACGATCATCGGACCCGAAGCGGTCCGCTGCGGGCTGATCGACCGGGTCGGCGGCCTCGGCGACGCGCTCGGCGAGCTGAACCGCCTGATCGCCAGACGAAAAAAGGGTGAGGACCGTGATCCACACGATCGTGCCGATTGACGTCGTTTTCGGCCAGCCGTTTCCTTCGCCGAATCCCCGCTTTGAAATTCCGTTAGGCAACGGCTCGCTGCTGGAGGTCGAGCGTCTCGACGCCGTTCGCGTGCGCGTCGTACGCCTGATCAGCCCTGATCCTTACGCATATTTGAATCCGAACTGTCAGCCGGGCGCGGAACTGGGACTCCGGTTGCCTTTTTGACCCAACACGCGTTCGTTTTTATGGTATAATGCGGTTGGGGGTGGCGGCATGGCCGGTCGGAAAAAAAAGCGCCCTTCGTTTGCGGTGGGGCTGAAGTACGAACTTTACGGCATCGTCATCTTGACGCTGTCCGTACTGGTGTGGTCCCAAACCGGAGCGGTCCCCCGATCGTTGACTTATTTGCTTCGCTTTTTCGTCGGTGTCGGCGACTGGATGGTCCCGCTGGCAGCCGTGGCCGTCGGGCTTTACGCCATGATTCACCGCGGCTGGCCGAAATTCCGAACGCCGCGGAAAATCGGCTTGCTGTTGTTCGCGCTTGCGTTTTTGCTGGAAAACCATATCCGGTTGTTCGCCTGGCTCGATCCCGGCCGCGAACGGTTGAGCGCCGCATTCATCCTCGAGGAGACGTGGCGCGTCATGACGGACGGGCTGACGCGACCCGACGGCATTTTGCGCGGGGAAGTCGGCGGCGGCATCGTCGGAGCGGTGATGTACGCCGCGTTGTTCGCGCTCTTTGACCAACCGGGCGCCCAGCTGATCGTGTATACGCTCGTCGCGATCGGCATCGTGCTCGTATTTCGCGTCTCCTATGTGGAAGCGGTTGCCGCCGTCCGGCGGAAGCTGCTTGCATGGCGCAAAAAGAAGGTTGCCCGGCGCGGGGGTCGGGCCGACGTCTCCGAAGGACGCGCAGCCGGAGAAGAGCGTTCTGTTCCGCCCGGATCGGTTGCCGGTGCCGACGATTGGGACGAATGGATAAGCGGCTGGGAAACCGCCAAAAAAGAAGACGCAAAAGAGGAAGCCGCAAAAGCGGAGAAGACGGGCGAAGCCGCCGCCGAATTGCCGATTTTTCGAGATTTTCAACAGCATGCGGGTGCCTTGAGACTTCCATACGACGAAGCGGCTCACGCCGATTCCGGGGCGGTTCGCCGGTTTTCGGCGCCTGTTGCGGCGTCTGAGGCGGCTAATCGCCTCGATCGTAACCGGCCGCTCGCCGGTTTTGCGTCCGGCAAGCCGGCGACGATCCGCGTGCGTGTTTCGCCGCAGGAGGAAACCTCGCCCGACTCCGACGGCGGCTTTGAGGTCGGTGCGGCAGAAGGAGCAAACCCGGCTTACGAGCTGCCGCCGCTCGAACTATTGCAGCCGCCCGTCGTCTCCGTCCGGTCGGCCCAGCCGACGGATTACGCGGCGATGTCGAGGAAATTGGAAGAAACTTTAGAAAGTTTCGGAGTGAAGGCGAAAGTGCTTGAAGTGGTCCGCGGTCCGGCCGTGACCCGGTTTGAGCTGCAGCCCGCCGTCGGCGTCAAGGTGAGCCGGATCGTCAATCTGACGGACGACATCGCGCTTGCTCTCGCCGCCAAGGATATCCGGATGGAGGCGCCGATTCCGGGAAAATCGGCGATCGGCATCGAGGTGCCGAACAACGAGATTTCTGTGGTGACCCTCAGGGAAGTGATCGAAAGCCCGGCCTTCCAGGAATCTCCATCCAAGCTGACGGTTGCGCTCGGACGTGACATTTCCGGCCAAGCCGTTATCGCCAACTTGGCCCGGATGCCGCATCTGCTCGTCGCCGGGGCGACGGGGTCGGGCAAGTCCGTGTGCATCAACGGCATGATCGTCAGCATCCTGTACAAGGCGCGGCCGGATGAGGTCCGATTTCTGATGATCGACCCGAAAATGGTCGAGATGAACGTCTACAACGGAATTCCGCATCTTCTCGCGCCCGTCGTGACGGATCCGAAGCGCGCCGCGATGGCGCTTAAAAAAATCGTGGCGGAAATGGAAAGGCGTTATGAAGTTTTTTCTAAATCAGGTACACGAAATATCGAAGGGTACAACCAATGGTTGCGCGAAGCCGGCGAAGGGGAGCCGCTGCCGTACATCGTCGTTGTCGTCGACGAGTTGGCCGATTTGATGATGGTCGCCGCCGGTGACGTCGAAGACTCCATCTGCCGGCTTGCGCAAATGGCGCGTGCGGCGGGCATTCATCTCATTCTGGCGACGCAGCGTCCGTCCGTTGACGTCATCACCGGCGTCATCAAGGCGAACATTCCCTCGCGCATCGCATTCGGCGTATCGTCGCAAGTCGATTCCCGAACGATCCTCGATATGGCGGGCGCCGAAAAGCTGCTGGGGCGCGGCGACATGTTGTTTTTGCCCATGGGTTCGTCCAAACCGGTGCGCATCCAGGGAGCGTTCGTGTCCGACCGGGAAGTCGAGGAAGTCGTCGCCTATGTGCGCGGCCAAGCGCGCGGCGAAGTCCGCTATGAGGAAAGCATCGTGCCCGAAACGGCGGAAAGCGAGACGGCGGCCGAAGTCGACGACGAGCTGTATGACCGCGCGGTGCGCATCGTGCTCGAGTCGCGCCAGGCGTCGGTTTCTCTGTTGCAGCGGCGGCTGAGGATTGGTTACGCCAGGGCTGCACGGCTGATCGACGCGATGGAAGCAGGCGGCATTGTCGGTCCCTATGAAGGAACGAAACCGCGCGAGGTGCGGATGACGCTCGAAGAGTGGGTTCAGCGGCGATGAAGGAGCTGGAGGCGGCGCGTGCGAGGGCGGCCGCGTCCAGCTACGGGTTTTTTCGCATAAGTCGGAACCGCCTTTCTCATAATAAGCGCAAACTGCGCGAGGGAAAGGTGATCCGATGAAGTTGCGACTTGTCGCCGCGTCGGTCGCCCTCACGCTGGCGCTTTCGGCCGGTCTTCACGCCAAGGCGACGCGGAGCGGCTCCGGCGGGGCAGAACCGGAAATCCGGGAGACGTTTTCCGCGGCTATCATCCGTTACGGCTCCCGCGGGGAAGACGTCTACGAACTACAAGGGCGCCTCAAACTGCTGGGATTTTACCATGGACGAGTCGACGGCGTTTTCGGGCCGAAGACGCTGGCGGCGGTCCGTTGGTTCCAGAGCCGTTTCGGTCTCCGCGTCGACGGGATCGTCGGACCGAAGACGAAACTGAAGCTTTGGCAAGCTACCCGCCACTGGCGGCCTGAAATGACGCCGCGCGAACCGGTGCGGGCGGCTTCTGCGGTTCCGCGGGCGGGTTCGCGGTCGGGAAGGATGGGCCTGACCGAACAGGAGATTCGTTTGATGACCCATGTCGTGCACGGAGAAGCGCGAGGCGAGCCGTATATCGGGAAAGTCGCGGTCGCGGCGGTGATTTTGAACCGCGTGCGCTCTCCGCTTTTTCCGGACACGGTCGCGGGCGTCATTTTCCAGCCTGGAGCGTTTACGGCGGTCTCCGACGGGCAGGCCTGGCTGCCGCCGGACGCCGAATCGCGGCGCGCCGTGCTGGATGCCGCCAACGGCTGGGATCCGACGGACGGCTGCCTATACTATTTCAATCCGGCGACGGCGACCTCGAAATGGATCTGGTCGCGGCCGCAGTACAAGCGGATCGGCAAACACATTTTCACCCGCTGAAGGACCGAAGGGAGAGATGACCGTGGTGGAGGGACAATTTGAGCGCCGGGACCTCGGTCGCGTGCGGCTGCACGTGTTTCGCGTCGACCGGTTCAAAACCTGCAGCGTTTCGGTGATGATCGGCCGTCCGCTGGACGCGGACGCCGTGACGCCGACCGCACTCGTGCCGTTCGTGCTTCGAAGGGGAACGAGGCAAATCCCGGAGACCGTCCGTTTGCGCCGCAGGCTGGACGAACTGTTCGGAGCGTCGATTGAGTTCGACATTCAAAAGCGGGGCGATTGCCAGCTCGTTCGTTTTCGGATGGACCTGACGGACGAACGGTTTTTGGTCGGCCGTAAACCCGACCGCTTTTCGCCGACGGCCGAGGCGTTTTCGTTGCTCGGGGCGCTGCTGACCGATCCGGCGACGGAAGGCGGAGCGTTTCGACGCGACTACGTTGAAGAAGAAAAGCGGACGCTGCGCGAACGCCAGGCGGCGATTGTCAACGACAAAACGCGCTATGCGGCCGAACGGTGCGTTCACTTCATGTTCGAGGGGCAACCTTACGCTTTGTCTCCTCTCGGCCTTCCGGACCGCATCGACGCCATTACTTCGGAAACGCTGTATGCGTCGTACCGCCAATGGATGGACGGCGTTCCGCTGGACGTATACGTCGTCGGCGCCGTCGATCCGGACGACGCGGAACGGTGGACGGCCGACGCCTTCGGCGAGGTGTTCGGCATCGGCACGACGTCTGCCGAGAAGCCGTTATATCATCCGCAGTCCGCATCGCCAGGAACGTCCGGCCCAGACGGCGTCCGCCGCATCGAGGAAGAGATGGACATCGCGCAGGGCAAGCTTTGCATCGGTTGTCACACCGGAGTTACGTACGCCGATGATGAATATCCGGCTCTCCTCGTCTATAACGGCCTGCTCGGTGCTTTCCCCCATTCTCTGCTTTTCCGCAATGTCCGCGAAAAAGCGGGGCTTGCGTATTATGCCTTTTCAGGCCTGGACGGACACAAGGGCGTTCTCGTCGTTCAGGCGGGCATCGCCCCCGACAAGCGGCAACAGGCGGAAGCGATCGTCCTTGAGCAGTTGGACGCGCTGCGCGAGGGACGGTTTGCGGATTCAGACCTCGAATGGACGAAACGGATGATCGTCCGCCAGCTTCGGGCGTTGCGCGATTCGCCGCATGAAATCGCCGCGTTTGACTATAACGGCGTGCTTTCCGGCCGGCAGCGCGATCCAGAGCGGCTGAGCGAAGAAGTGGCCGAGGTGACGGCGGACGGCGTCCGAAAAGTCGCGGCTACCGTCGAAGCGGATATCGTCTATTTTTTGCGCGGTCGCAGTCGGCCGGCGCCGGCATCGGCGACGTCGTCGTAAAAAGCGATGGGGGCGATCGTCATGAAGGAGTTTCGGCGCGAAGCGTTGGACGAAAGGTGGGTCGAGGATCGACTGCCCGGCGGCCTGATCGTGACGGTATGGCCGAAGCGCGGTTACCGAAAGGTTTACGCCGTTGTCGGCGTCCGGTTCGGATCGCTCGATTGCCGCGTCCGCACCGGCGATACCGGCGAACGATTCGCGTTTCCCGCAGGAATCGCGCATTTTTTGGAACATCAACTGTTCGAGGGGCCGAGCGGCGGCGTTTTCGCGCAATATGCGGCCAGAGGTGCGTCCGCCAACGCGTTTACCGGCCACGAGCGGACGGCATATCTTTTTTCGGCGACCGATGATGTTCAAGAGTTGCTCGACGTGCTGCTTGAGGCCGTATTGACGCCGCGGTTTACAGAGGCGACGGTCAGCAAAGAAAAAAGCGTCATCACGCAAGAAATCATGATGTACCGCGATCATCCCGACTGGCAATGCCATCAGGGCTTGTTGCAGGCGATGTATCGACACCATCCGGTCCGGACGGACATTGCGGGTACTGCGGAATCCGTCGCCGCGATCACGAAAGACGATTTGGTTCGATGTCACGAACTTTTCTATCACCCATCCAACATGCGTCTCGTCGTCGCCGGCGGCGTCGAGCCGGAAGCCGTTCTGGATCATGTCCGCAACCGTCTCGCGGCCCGATCCTTTCCGCCGTTTCGGGCGCCCGAACGGGAGAAGCCTGAAGAGCCGGAGACGACGGTGGAAAGGGAACGCCGTATTCGAATGCCGGTGTCCATGCCAAGATGCATGATCGGCTGGAAATCGGCGGCCCCGGAACCGGAAGGAATCGAACCGCTTCGCCGGGAAATCGCGGTACGGCTCGTTTTGGAAGCGGCCCTCGGCAAAAGCACGGATTTTTACGACCGTTTGTACCGGGAAGGATTGGCGACCGATGTTTTTTCGGCCGATTTCCATTGCGGAACCGATTTCGCCCATGTCATCGTCGGCGGCGAAACGCCGAATCCCGAAGCCTGGGCGCGGCGTGTGCGCGACGAGATCAGGCGCGCGGTCGAATCCGGCGTTCCGGAGCATGCGTTCGAGCGGGCAAGGAGAAAGAAAACAGGGAGTTTCCTTCGAATGATCCAGTCTCCCGAAGCGGCCAACGAATGGCTTCGGCTCGGCATGCGCGGCTGGTCATTGTTTGATGTGCTGGATCATCTGGACGCTCTGACCGCGGATGAAGCCTGGCAGCTGTTTCGGCAGACGGTGTCGCCCGACGACGACCGACTCGCAATGTCGGTGGTGGAGACCGAAGGTGCGTAACGCACTGATCACCGGGGCCAGCGGTGGAATCGGTTCGGCGGTTGCCGAACTGCTCGCCAGTCGTGGATTCGATGTGGCGATTCATTATTTCCGCTCGGAACAGGCGGCCCAAGAAGTCGAGCGACGTTGCCGTCGCTACGGCGTGCGCGTCGAGACGGTATGCGCCGACTTGCGCCGTTCCGATGAGGTTGCACGGATGAAAGAACAGCTAACCTGCGCCGGTTTTCGTCCCGACGTTCTCGTCAACAACGCGGGAGCGGCGTACTTCGGCCTGTTGGGCGATATGGACGAGTCTTCTTGGGACGACGTCATCGACGCCAACCTGAAATCGGTGTTTCTGTGCACGAGGGCGTTTTTGGACGGGATGCTGGCCAACAAGTACGGCCGCATCATCAACATCAGTTCCGTATGGGGGATCTGCGGCGCCTCCTGCGAAGCCGCGTATTCCGCCGCAAAAGGCGGGGTAAATGCGTTGACGAAAGCGCTGGCCAAAGAACTTGCGCCGTCGGGCATTACTGTCAACGCCATTGCGCCCGGCGCGGTCGACACTCGCATGAACGCCGTACTCGACGCGGACGAGCGCCGCGAACTCCTCGGCGAAATTCCGGCGGGTCGATTTGCGCGTCCGGAAGAAATCGCCTCGTGGGTGCATTTTTTGGCTCTTCCTGAATCTGGATACATCACCGGCCAGATCATCGTGCTCGACGGCGGATGGACGGCTTGAATAAGGGCGAATGCGGGGGAGCAGACTAAGACCGATTCTACCCGCAAAGGAGGCTGTCCGATGCCGACCATTCTAAAAGATTTCGAAAAATGGAAAACATTCCTGGAATCCCGTGTCGAACAGGCCAAGAAGGCGGGCATGAGCGACGAAGCGATCGCCCAGCTCGCTTACCAGATCGGCAACTTTTTAGCGGAAAAAGTCGACCCGGAAAACCGGGAAGAGCGTTTGCTGAAAGAATTGTGGGACGTCGCGACCGAAGACGAGCGTAAAACGTTGGCGCGGGTCATCATCAAATTTGTCGAGCGTTCGTAACCGTCCGCCCGGCGCAAAGGGCCGTCGACTGCGGTCGGCGGCCCGAAATTTTTTTGCGTGCAACGCGGAGGCGGTTCGTGTACAATAAAAAAATGGAACGCCATACCGCGAAGGAGCGAGCGCTTTGTCGGTCAAGCAATGGTACATGGAATACCGCATACATAAAAACCGTCCGGGGTTGCTCGGCGACATCGCTTCCCTGATGGGCATGCTGGAAATCAATATTTTGACGATCAACGGCGTGGACGACAGGACGCGCGGGTTGTTGCTCCAAACCGACGACGAAGAAAAGATCCGGTTAATGGGCGAAATGCTCAAAAAAGTCGAAAACATAACCGTGACCGCCCTGCGCGAACCCCGGCTCGTCGATGTGTTGGCGGTGCGGCACGGGCGATTTATTTCCCGCGATTCCGACGACCGCAAGACATTCCGTTTTACTCGCGACGAACTCGGACTTTTGATTGATTTTCTGGGAGAAATTTTCAAGCGCGAAGGCCATCAAGTCGTCGGCGTGCGCGGCATGCCGCGCGTGGGAAAAACCGAATCGATCATCGCGGGCAGCGTCTGCGCCAACAAGCGTTGGACGTTCGTGTCCTCGACTTTGCTCAGACAGACGGTACGCAGCCAGCTTTCCGAGGAAGAGATGAATCCGGACAATGTGTTCATCATCGACGGCATCGTGTCGACGATCCGCGCAAACGAGAAACATTTCCGTCTTCTGGAAGAGATCATGGCCATGCCTTCCACAAAAGTGATCGAACATCCCGATATTTTCGTGCGTGAATCGCGTTGGGATTACGACGCTTTTGATTACATCATCGAGTTGCGCAACACGCCGGACGAAGTGATTACGTACGACAATCTGAAGTGGGAGGACGAAGACGGATGGTGAGGAGGTGAACATGTGCAGGAATTGGGTCGGCTGTTGCAGCAGGCGAGATTGGAACGGAACATGACGCTGGATGACGTGGAGGAACTGACGAAAATCCGCAAGCGTTATCTTCAGGCGATCGAGCAAGGGGATTTCCGCGTGCTTCCGGGCAGTTTCTACGCGCGCGCTTTCGTCAAGGCCTATGCGGAAGCCGTCGGACTCGATCCGGCGCAGGTCGTGCGTATGTATGAAAGCGTATTGCCCCCTCTTCATCCCGAACCGACCGTCGGGCGGCCGCGCGCCCGCTCACGGGACGCGCGGCGTTTCGAGCGTTTGGGCGTCTTGACGACGAGACTCCTGATGTTGGTTTTCGTTGCGTTGATTCTCGGCGTGTCGTATTATTTTGTTTCGGAAAAAATGCATCGGAACTCCCCGCCCGACCGCGAACGGATTTCCGAAAGCACACCGAAGCAGGGCGTAAGCGGAACAGTTTCACCGGCTTCGCCGACGCCGACCGTTTCGTCGACGCCGAAGCCTTCGGCTGTCGTCATGCGCCAACAAACGGTCGGGCGTTACGAACATTACGCCGTATCCAACACCGACGTGTTGCGCGTCGAAGTGAACGTCGTCCGCGACGAATGTTGGGTGCAGATTATGAAACTTACCGGCTCCGGCAAAGCGGAACTAGTCGATCAAGGCATTTTCAAAGCCGGTGATCGGAAGGTTTGGGAATTCGATTCCAGTCTTCAACTCGTGCTCGGACGTCCTGCTGCAGTCACGGTAGCGGTTAACGGCGTTTTGCTTGATACCGGCAATTCAGTAAATCCAAAGCGGTTTCAGATTAATCTGGAGCGGTCTGATGCGCAGGTTTCTCCGGTTGGGAGTCGGTAACGGGAAAAAGGAGTTGACGTTGATTCATGGCGTCTGAATATTCATTTGATATCGTATCTAAAATTGATATGCAAGAAGTGCAAAACGCCGTCGACCAGGCCATGCGGGAAATCGAGACGCGTTTCGATTTCAAAGGCAGTCGAAGCCGGATCGAGCGGGAGAAGGACGCGCTCGTCGTCGTTTCCGACGACGAAGCAAAGCTGAGAAGCGTCGTCGACATTTTGCAGTCGAAACTGGCTCGCCGGCGCGTTTCCTTGAAAGCGCTGGAATACGGCAAACCGGAGCCTGCGGCGCACGGAACGGTCCGGCAGCGAATTGCACTGAAACAAGGCATCGACGCTGAGACGGCGAAAAAAATCAGCTCTTTGATCCGTGATGCCAAATTCAAGGTCAAGACGCAGATCCGCAACGACGAAGTCCGCGTTTCCGGCAAAAGCAAAGACGAACTTCAGGCCGTCATCCGCATGCTGCAGAGCGCGGACCTGCCGATTCCGCTTCAGTTCGTCAATTATCGCTGATCAAACACGACGCAAAAGGCGACGTCGCTTCGCTTGAGCGCATCGATGGGGGTCACTCGGGATGGAGAAAGTCAAACTGGTCACACTGGGCTGCGAAAAAAATTTGGTCGATTCGGAAATTATGGAAGGGCTGCTCCATCGCCACGGCCATCAGCCGGTCAAACATCTCCGTGAAGCGACGGTCGTCGTCGTCAATACCTGCGGTTTTATCGACGCCGCCAAAGAAGAGTCGGTGCAAACGATTCTGGAATTGGCGGAGCTTAAGCAAAAAGGGAAGCTGAAAGCATTGATCGTGGCCGGATGTCTCGTCCAGCGGTACAAGGACGAATTGATGCGGGAAATTCCGGAGATCGACGGCATCATCGGCACGGGCGAATTCGACCGGATCGCCGAAATCGTCGACGCGGCGCTGGCGGGCGGTAAACCGTCGTTCGTCGGGCATCCCGCCTTCAACTACGACCGGTTGTTGCCGCGCAGGCTGTCCGGTCCGCGCCACAGCGTCTACGTCAAAATCGCGGAAGGTTGCGACAACGGCTGCACGTTCTGCAGCATTCCGCTCATGCGCGGGGCGTTCCGCAGTCGATCGGTCGAGTCGATCGTCGCGGAAGTCGAATCCCTGTGCGCCCAAGGGGCCAAGGAAATCAACTTGATCGCCCAGGATTCCACGAATTACGGCCGCGATCTTTACGGAAGACTCATGTTGCCGGAATTGCTCAACCGAATCGGCGAAATTCCCGGTGTCCGGTGGATACGGCTTCATTACGCCTACCCCGGTTTTTTTACGGACGAACTGATCGACACGATCGCTTCCAACCCGAAAATCTGCAAATACGTCGACATGCCGCTGCAGCACTGCGTCGACCGCATCTTGCGACGGATGCGCCGTCCCGGCCGGGAGCGCGACATCCGGGAACTGATCGACAAAATCCGCGAGCGCATTCCCGACGTGGCGCTGCGCACAAGCTTCATCGTCGGGTTTCCCGGCGAAACGGAGGAAGATTTCGAGCGGCTCGTTTCGTTCGTTCGTGAGATCAAGTTCGACCGACTCGGCGTGTTTGCCTATTCGCGAGAAGAGGGCACGCCCGCGGCGCGTCTGCCCGACCAAGTACCCGAAGACATCAAGGAGCGCCGCCAGGCGGAGCTGATGGAAGTCCAGCGCGAAATCGCGGCCGAGCGCAATGCGCGGTTCGTCGGACGGGAATTGGACGTGATCGTCGACCGGTTCGACCGGAAAAACGGCGTTTATGTCGGCCGGACGCAGTACGACGCACCGGAAGTCGACGGCGAGGTGTTCGTAAGCGGTCTTGACCGTGCGGCGATCGGCGACATCCGTAAAGTCCGCATCACGCATTCGCTGGAGTTCGATTTGGCCGGGGAGGGAGTGGCATGAACCTGGCCAATGCGATCACGATCGCCCGCATTTTTCTCGTGCCCGTCATCATTTTCATTTTGCTCGTCCGGTGGGATCTGCCGCCTCTTCGGCTGGGCGAATACAGCGTCAGCTGGAATCAGTTGATCGCGACCGTCGTGTTCGTCGTCGCGGCCAGCACCGACAAACTCGACGGTTACATCGCGCGTTCGCACCGGATGGAAACAAATCTCGGCAAACTGCTCGACCCACTGGCGGACAAACTGCTCAACGCGTCCGTCCTCATTTCGCTTGTCGAAATGCGCAAGCTGGCAGCGTGGATCGCGATCGTCATCATCAGCCGCGAGTTTGCGGTGACCGGTTTGCGGCAGCTTGCGCTTCTTGAAGGAAAAGTGATTCCGGCTGATAAATGGGGGAAATGGAAAACTGCTACGCAGATTGTGGCCATTATTGCAATTATGTTGAACAATTTTCCTTTTTTGTTTATTGATTTTCCGTTCGACTTGATCGCGAGCTGGACGGCGGCCGGTGTGACGATCGTTTCGGGAGTCGTCTATTTCGTGAAAAACCGGGATTTGTTGCGGTTTCCGCGCCATCGTCCATAGGGAGGCGAACTTTCAAACATGCGGGCGGAAATTATCGCCGTCGGCACCGAGCTGTTGATGGGTCAGATCGTGAACACGAACGCGCAATATTTATCCCGTGAGTTGGCGGCGCTCGGCATCGGCGTCTATTGGCATACGGTCGTCGGCGACAACGCGGAACGGATTGCTGAAGCGATCCGAACCGCGCGGTCGCGCGCCGATCTCGTCGTGACGACCGGGGGGCTCGGGCCGACTCGGGACGACCTGACGAAAGAAGTTATGGCGCGGGTGCTCGGGAGGGAGCTGAAGGTTTACCCTCCGGCTCTCGAAAAAATCGAGGCGCATTTTCGCGCACGCGGCCAGGAGATGCCCGAAAGCAACCGCCGCCAGGCGCTCATTATGGAAGGAAGTACTCCTTTGCCGAACGACGTCGGCCACGCCGTCGGCGAGGCTCTGGAGGAAGGCGGCGCGCTGTTCGTACTGTTGCCCGGTCCGCCGCGCGAACTACAGCCCATGTTCGAGAAATATGCGAAACCATGGTTAGCCAAGATGAATCCAGATCTTCCGATCTACTCAAAGATGCTGAAGTTTTCCGGAATCGGAGAATCTCTACTCGAACAACGCCTGCTTGACTTGATCGATACCCAGACGGATCCGACGATCGCGCCCTACGCAAAAGAAGGGGAAGTCGCCGTGCGGCTGTCGACGCGGGCTGCAACTTACGCGGAGGCCGAGCGGAAATGGGCGGCCGTCGAACGGACCATTCGCGAACGGGTCGGCGAATTTTTGTACGCGGAAGAGGACATCCCGATCGAAGCCGCCGTCGTCCGCCTGCTCACGACAAGGAACGAAACGCTCGCGGTAGCCGAAAGTTGCTCCGGCGGGCTGCTCGCCCACCTCGTGACGAACGTCCCCGGCAGTTCCCGCGTCTTTATCGGCGGCATCGTCTGTTACGACAAGGCCGTCAAACGCGACTGGCTGCACGTTCCGGACGAACTGCTCCGCATCGACGGTCCTGGAGAGGTCAGCGAACAGACCGCGTTGCGGTTGGCGGAAAATACGCGCAGCCGTTTCCGCACCGACTGGGCGTTGTCGGTGACCGGCGTGGCCGGGCCGGCCGAATTGGAAGGCAAACCGCCCGGGCTCGTCTACGTTGGAGTCGCCGGTCCGGACGGTTCGCGGGCGTTTGAGGAAAAATGGACCGGAAACCGCGAAACGATCAAATGGCGGGCGGCTAAGGCGGCATTGTACCGCTTGTGGCGCTGTTTGCGATGAATGTTCACGAATTTGTCAAAATCGCCTTCTTGTCCGCCGTCGCCGCATGTCTTATAATAGAATTTGGTTGCGGAAGCACCGTAACGAAGCGCAAGGCTTTGTTGCGGTGTTTTTTTGCCGGCGGGTCCTCGAATGTTTGTTCGGTCGACTCGCTTGGCAAAGCCCGCGAAACGCGATATGATTCTTCTTGAAAAAATCCGAATGCACGGGGATGTGAAGCCATTGACCGATCGTCGCGCGGCATTGGAACAGGCGCTCCGCCAGATTGAAAAAACGTTCGGTAAGGGCGCCGTCATGAGACTGGGAGAATCGGCCAACGTTCAGGTGGAGACGGTGTCGACCGGATCGCTCGCGCTCGACATCGCGCTCGGCGTGGGCGGTTTTCCGCGCGGGCGCATCATTGAAATTTTCGGCCCGGAATCGTCGGGCAAAACGACGGTCGCCTTGCACGCGATCGCCGAGGTACAGCGCATCGGCGGCCAGGCGGCGTTTATCGACGCGGAACACGCGCTCGATCCGGTTTATGCGAAAAAACTCGGCATCAACATCGACGAACTGCTGTTGTCCCAGCCGGATACCGGCGAGCAGGCGTTGGAAATCGCGGAAGCGCTCGTGCGCAGCGGCGCCGTCGACATTATCGTCGTCGACTCGGTCGCCGCGCTAGTGCCGAAAGCCGAGATCGACGGAGAAATGGGCGATTCGTTCGTCGGGCTGCAGGCGCGGCTGATGTCTCAGGCGTTGCGCAAGCTCGCCGGCGCGATCAGCAAATCGAAATGTATCGCCATTTTCATCAATCAGCTGCGCGAGAAAGTGGGCGTCATGTTCGGCAATCCCGAAACGACGCCCGGCGGCCGCGCATTGAAATTTTACGCGTCGGTGCGGCTCGAGGTGCGGAGAATCGAGTCGATTAAACAGGGCAACGAACTCGTCGGCAGCCGGACGCGCATCAAAGTCGTCAAGAATAAAGTTGCGCCGCCGTTTAAGCAAGCCGACGTGGACATCATGTACGGCGAGGGCATTTCGAAAGAGGGCAGCATCATCGACCTCGGCACGGCGCTGGACATCATCGTCAAAAGCGGCGCCTGGTACTCGTTCGAGAACGAACGGCTCGGCCAGGGGCGCGAAAACGTCAAACAGTATCTCAAAGAACATCCCGACATCGCCGAGGCGATCGAACGTCGGATCCGCGAAACCGCGATGTCGCGGTCCGATTTGGTCCGCCCCACTGTTTTGACGTCGACGGAAGGGGAAGACGACTATTCGTTCGAATGACGCCGACTGCGGCTTGGCCGTCCGCGAGGCGGCGTTTGCCCTGTTGGGGCGGCGGGATTGCTCGTGCGCAGAAATGAGGAAATATCTTCAGAAAAAAGGATTTTCACCCGATTGCGTCGAGCGCATCGTCGCTGAGCTGACGGCATACGGCTATCTCGATGACGAACGGCTGGCGAAACGGCGGGCTCACGACCGTTTGCGCGAAAAGGGAAGAGGACGCCGGGCGATCGCCGGCGAGTTGCTTCGCATGGGGATCGATCCATCGGTTGTGCGGTGGGCGATCGCATCGATCGATCCGGAAGAAGAAGCCGAAGCGGCATGGGGATTTGCGCGCCGCAAGTGGCCTAAGTTATCCGGCGAACCGGTCGATAAGCTCCGCGCGTTATCCGTGATGCTGCAGCGCCGTGGTTTTCCGCTCAGCGCCGTTCGTCGGGCTCTCCAGCGCCTTGCGGCGGAGCAAGACCTGCGAGCGTGTAAAGTTTAAGTAGGGGATGCCCTTGGCAGGATTTTCGGGGGCGGAAAGCGAAGAGACCTCACATCCCAAATCCCAAAAAGGAAGCCGCG
>MOXJ01000011.1 GCA_002507565.1 Candidatus Reconcilbacillus cellulovorans | reverse complement strand
GCTGCATTTCATGGAGCTGCCGAAGCTGCGGGAGGAAGAAGTGCCGGTGGAAGGCGGGTTGACGAGCTGGCTGTTGTTTTTGAAGGGGATCGAGCGGGAGCAATGGGAGGTGTTGGCGATGCAGGAGCCGGCGTTGAAGAAGGCGATGACGACGCTGGAGATTTTGAGTCAGAGCGAGGAGGCGCGTTGGCGGTACGAGGCGCGGCAGAAGTTTTTGCGCGACCAGGCGTCGATGCTGGAGGGTGCGCGCGAGGAAGGGCGTGCGGAAGGACGGGCGGAAGGCAAAGAAGAAGTCGCGCGGAACCTGTTGGCGATGGGGATAAGCGTCGAGGTCATTGCAAAGGCGACGGGATTGTCGATCGATCAAATCCGCGCGCTCGCGGACCATAACCGGTAAGCGGACGCATGTCGACATTCCCGGAAATAAGCTCCTGCAGTACGAAGCCCTTGACGTTTCCCGGACTCGGGAACGCCAAGGGCTTGCTGTTTCTTGCGGATGATGCGTTTCGACCTGTCAACCGGCTTGTTTCATCATTTGCCGCAACACCGTCTGCAGGATGCCGCCGTTACGGTAGTAATCGATTTCCACCGCACTGTCGAGCCGGACGATCGCCTCGAACTCGACGGTCTCGCCGCCGTCGCGCCGCGCGACGACGCGCACGGTCGTGCCGGGGCGGATGTCGTTCGACAGGCCGAGAATGTCGAACGTTTCCGTGCCGTCCAGGCCGAGCGTCTGCGCGTTTTCGCCTTCGCGGAACTGCAGCGGCAGGACGCCCATGCCGACGAGGTTGCTGCGGTGGATGCGCTCGAAGCTTTCCGCCAGCACGGCCTTGACGCCGAGCAGGAACGTGCCTTTGGCCGCCCAGTCGCGCGACGAGCCGGTGCCGTATTCCTTGCCGGCGACGACGACGAGCGGCGTGCCGTCCTCCTTGTAACGCATGGCGGCGTCGTAGATCGGCATGATATCGCCCGTCGGGAAATATTTCGTAAAGCCGCCTTCCACGCCGGGGACGATCCGGTTGCGGATGCGGATGTTGGCGAACGTGCCGCGCATCATGACTTCGTGGTTGCCGCGGCGCGAGCCGTACGAGTTGAAGTCTTCTTTGCGGACGCCGCGTTCGAGCAGGTAACGTCCGGCCGGGCTGTCCGGCTTGATGCTGCCGGCCGGCGAAATGTGGTCGGTCGTCACCGAATCGCCGAGCAGCGCGAGCACGCGGGCGCCGCGGATGTCGGCGATGTCGCCGGGTTCCGGCGTAAGGTTCTGGAAGAACGGCGGATTCTGGATGTACGTCGAGTTCGGATCCCAGGCGTATAGCTCGCCTTTTGGCACGTCGATCCGGTTCCACCGCTCGTTCTGCGTGAACACGTCGGCATATTTCGCGCGGTACAGTTCGGGCGACATGGCGCGGTCGATCGCCTCTCGCACTTCTTCGTCGGTCGGCCAGATGTCGCGCAGATAGACCGGCCGTCCGTCACGGTCGACGCCGATCGGCTCGCGCGTCAGGTCGATGTCGACGGTGCCGGCGAGCGCGTACGCGACGACGAGCGGCGGCGAAGCCAGATAGTTCGCCTTCACTTGCGGATGGACGCGACCCTCGAAATTGCGGTTGCCGGACAGGACGGCAGCGACGGTCAGGTCGTGTTCGGCGATCGCGGCGCTGACTTCGTCCGGCAGCGGCCCGCTGTTGCCGATACAGGTCGCGCAGCCGTAGCCGGCGACGTGGAAACCGAGCGCTTCCAGCGCGTCCATGAGACCGGCGTTGATCAAATAATCGGTGACGGCAAGCGATCCCGGCGTCAGCGAAGTTTTGACGTAAGGCGGCTTGCGCAAGCCGCGTTCGACCGCTTTTTTCGCAAGCAAGCCGGCACCGATCATGACGCTCGGGTTCGACGTGTTCGTGCAACTCGTGATCGCCGCGATGACGACCGAGCCCGTGCGGATTCGCGACGTCTCGCCGTTGGGATGGCGCACTTCCACCGTTTGCGCGATTTTGTCCTCGCTCAGGCCGTAGCCTCCCTTGTCGACCGGCGTCCGGATAATCGTGTTGAACGACTCCTTCACCGCCGACAGTTCGACGCGGTCCTGCGGACGTTTCGGCCCGGCGAGCGACGGACGCACGTCGCCGAGATCGAGTTCGATGACGTCGGAGAAGACCGGGTCCGGCATGTCGGCCGTGCGGAACATACCCTGCGCACGGTAATAGGCCTCGACGAGCGCGATCCGATGCGGATCGCGGCCGGTCAGGCGCAGATAGCGGAGCGTCTCCTCGTCGACCGGGAAAAAGCCGACGGTCGCACCGTATTCCGGCGCCATGTTCGCCACCGTCGCGCGGTCGGCTAGCGGCAGATGGTCGAGCCCGGGGCCGAAAAATTCAACGAACTTGCCGACGACGCCTTTTTTGCGCAGCATCTGCGTCACGGTCAACGCCAGGTCGGTCGCGGTCGCCCCTTCCGCAAGCTTGCCGGTCAGCCGGAATCCGACTACTTCCGGCATGACGAAATAAAGCGGTTGGCCGAGCATGCCCGCTTCCGCCTCGATGCCGCCGACGCCCCAGCCGAGTACGCCGAGCCCGTTGATCATCGTCGTATGCGAGTCGGTGCCGACGACCGAATCGGGGAAGACGAGCGTCTCGCCGCCGATCGTTTTCGTCGCCGCGACGGAAGCGAGGTATTCGAGGTTCACCTGGTGCACGATGCCCGTCGACGGCGGGACGGCGCGGAAATTGTCGAACGCCGTTTGCGCCCATCGTAGGAAACGGTAACGCTCCTCATTGCGCTTGAATTCGAGCTCGATGTTTGTCTCGAGCGCGTCTTTCGACCCGAACGCATCGACCATGACCGAATGGTCGATGACGAGGTCGACCGGTACGAGCGGATTGATCCGCTTCGGGTCGCCGCCGGCTTTCCGGACGGTGTCGCGCATGGCGGCGAGGTCGACGACAACGGGCACGCCGGTAAAGTCCTGCAGCACGATGCGCGCGGGAATAAACGGAATTTCACGGTCCTGACGGCGCTCGGCCGACGTCGCGATCAGGCGGACATGGTCTTCGGTGATCGCCCGGCCGTCGAACTGACGAACGGCCGCTTCCAACAATACTTTGACGGAAAACGGCAGCCGGCCGATACCGGGGAACACGCGCTCCAGGTCGGGCAGGCTGAAGTAGGCGTACGTCCGGCCGTCGACGGTCAAGTTGCGTTTGATTTGAAAACGGTCTTGGACATTCACCATGAACCCTCTCCTTCGGCCGTTACGGCGATTTCGGTGTCGAACGCGATCTGTTTCATCTGGTGAAACGGAATTTCAAACTATAAAACCTGCTCCCAGTATACCCGAAAATGCGACGGTTGGGAAGTCCCGCCCGCATTATTTTTCGCATATATTTAGGGAAGAAAGCCGGAATCGGCGGGAGGTCGGCGCCATGGCCCGGACGAAACCGAAAGAGGAGGTCCGCGCTTTTTACGACCGACGTCGCGCCGCGGAATACGCCGAGCTGTGGTGGAACCGGCGAAATCCGGCGTATACGGCGATGGAGGTCAACTGCACGAATTTCGTATCGCAATGCCTGTTTGCCGGCGGCGCGCCGATGCACTATACTGGGAACAGGAATACGGGCTGGTGGTACGTCGGACGCGTGGGCGGCGCGGAGCGCTGGAGTTACAGCTGGGCGGTCGCCGACAGCCTGCTTCGGTATTTGGAGCAATCGCGCACAGGCTTGCGCGGAATTCGGGTTGCGTCGCCGGAAGAGCTGGACGTCGGCGACGTCATTTTCTACGATTGGAACGGCGACGGGCGGTTTCAGCACAGCGCGGTCGTGACGACGCGCGACGGTTTCGGTCGTCCGCTCGTCAACGCGAATACGTCCGACAGCCGGCACCGCTTCTGGGCTTATCGCGATTCGCCCGCATGGACGGAGCGGACGGCTTACGCGTTCGTGCGGATATCCGACACGTTTTGACGGAGGCGACGACATGGCGCGAAAAATCAGGATCGCGGTCGTGTACGGCGGGAAGTCCGGGGAACATGAAGTGTCCGTCGTGACGGCGAAATCGGTCGTCGGGGCGCTCGATTTCGACAAATACGAAGTATTGCCGTTTTACATCGCGAAAACGGGCGAGTGGCGGCGCGGGCCGACACTATCCGCCCCTGCGCCGTCCGAGGCGTGGCTGTTGTTCGGCGAGCTCGGCGGCTGTCCGCCGACGGCCCGGGGGGCGGAAGCGGCGGCGGCGATCTTTTCCGGCGAGGCGGACGTTGCGTTTCCGCTGTTGCATGGGACGTTCGGGGAAGACGGGACGGTCCAGGGGATGTTCGAAATGGCCGGCGTTCCGTACGTCGGCTCCGGCGTGCTCGCGTCGGCGGCCGGCATGGACAAGGCGGTGATGAAGCAGCTGTTCGCGCAGAACGGGCTGCCGCAATGCCGGCACGCGGCGGTGACGGCGGTGCGGTGGGAGCGCGAGCCCGACGCGGTCGTTCGGGAGCTCGAGGCCGAATTCGGTTACCCCTGTTTCGTCAAGCCGGCCAATCTCGGCTCAAGCGTCGGGATCTCGAAGGCGAAAAACGCGGCGCAGCTGCGGGAAGCGCTGCAGCTTGCGTTCTCCTACGACCGCAAGGTCGTCGTCGAGGAATTCGTCGACGCCCGTGAGGTCGAAGTCGGCGTGCTCGGCAACGACGAGCCGGCCGCGTCGGTGGTCGGCGAGATTATTCCGTCGAACGAATTTTACGATTACGAGGCGAAATACGTCGACGGCCGATCGAAGCTCGTCATACCGGCAGAGTTGCCGGAGGCGACGGCGGAGCAGATACGCGAGCTGGCCGTCCGCGCGTTCCGCGCGGTCGACGGGGCGGGGCTTGCGCGCGTCGATTTTTTCGTTCGGCGTTCGGACGGCGCCGTGTTCGTCAACGAGATCAACACGATGCCGGGGTTTACGCCGCACAGCATGTATCCCTTGCTCTGGAAGGCGACGGGCAAACCGTACCGGGAATTGCTCGACGATCTGATCCGCCTGGCGTTCGAACGGCACGAGGCGCGCGGCAGGCTGCGGTATTCGTTCGAACCGCCGGTTCGGGCGGGGGGCGACGGAGGCGCCGCTTGAGGCGGCGGGTGCCGAGCGATGCTGCACCGGGACGCCCGCGTTCGGGTTTGGCGGGGTGTCGCTCTAAATCTTGTACGGCGGAGCGGCGTCGCTCCGGTCGTCGATGATCCCCTCTACCGCGTTTAACAACGCGTCGTCCAACGCGAGCCGCGCGGCTTTGCGCGCGTGAAGGCGTGCGGAGTCAAGCAGCGGGACGCCGAGATCGGTCTGCTCGGGATTGAGCAGCAGGCCGAGTTCGGTGCAGGCGAGCGCGATACCGTCGGCTCCGCGGCCGAGCAGCGTTTCGACGGCGGCGAGGACGGCCGCGCGCGACTCTTCCCGCACGATGCCGCGGCACAGCTCTTCAAAAATGATCCGGTCGAGCGCCGCGCGGTCGTCCGCTTCCGGTACCGTGGTTTTCAGCCCGAACGACTCCAGCTTGCGCGAGTAGAAATCGTGTTCCAGCGTCGCCCGGGTGCCGAGCAGCCCGACGTTCGCGACGCCGAAGGCCAGCGCCGCTTCCGCCACGGTATCCGCGATATGCACGAGCGGAATGCGGACGGAAGCTTGGACGTCGTCCGCGACGCGGTGCATCGTATTGGCGCAGACGAGCAGGAAGTCGGCTCCAGCCGCTTCCAGCCGCCGGGCCGATTCGGCAAGGGTTCGGACGGCGGTGTTCCAGTCGCCTTCCGCTTGGGCTCGCGCAAGCGGCGCAAAATCGAGGCTGTCCAGGAGGATGCGGGCGGAGCGAAGGCCGCCGAGCGCCGCTTGGACGTCTTCGTTGATCCAGCGGTAATAGAGCAGAGTCGACTGCCAGCTCATCCCGCCGATCAGGCCGACTGTTTTCATCCTGCAGTTCCGCCTCCGCCTCTGCCGTACGTTTCGTAATGGACGACCTTTTCCGGCGGGATCGGCTCTTTCGGCGCAGGGCGCGCAGCGGGATAGCCGACCCCGATAATGGCGACCGGGCGTTTGGCAGGAGGGATGCCGAGAGCGTTTCGAACGTAGCGTTCACGCCGTGCCGTCTCTTCCGCGTCTTCCGAGTGAAAAACGGCACCCCACGCCGCGCCGAGACCGAACGAGACGGCGGCGAGCCAGAGGTAGGCGCCGGCGATGGTCGCGTCTTGCAGCCAATATTTGCTGACCGTCGGGTCGCCGATGATGACGACGCCGAGTGCGGCCTGTTCCAGCCACGGCATGTACGGCGTTGTCCGCGCAAGGGTTCGCAGCATGGAGCGGTCGCTGACCAGCACGAATTCCCGAGACGGCAGGTTGTTGCCGGACGGCGACAGGCAGAGCGCGCGGACGAGCCGGTCGCGGACGTCGCGGGGAATCGGCCGATCGTCGAACTGTGTGATTTCGCGCCGCGTTTCGATGGCGGTCATGACGTCCATCTTCGTTCCTCCAAATTTCCGATCGGTTTTATCGACATTATACTCCCGATCGGCGGGAAACGTCAAAGAGAAGCGTCAAAACGTCCGGACGAGTTCTCGTGCCGGGTTTTCCGCCATTGCCCTCAGATCGAGGAAAAACGGTTGGAGAAATTTTTTGACGTTGACCGACGTTTTGCCGGGATCCGGCTTTTCGTTTTCCTCCAAGGCGTTCATGATGCGCCGGACTTCGTGGAAATCGAAATATTTGTAAGCATATTTCTCAAAAACAGGGTGCGCGTAGTCCGTCAGCCCGAGCGACGCCATCTGGATGAGTGCCTGGCCGATCGCGCGCCGGACGCGCTGCTCGCACGCCTTGATCTCGCGCCGAACGTCCTGCTCGCGGGCGGCGGCGCCGAGCTTGCGGCGGACGTGGATTTCATAGAGCTGTTTGAGAAGCGGCGTCTCTCCCGATTCGCGGTGGGGCGACTCGTACCAGATGCAGGCGAGCTGAACGAGGTCGGTGTACCCGCATTCTCCGGCGATCCCGATTTCTCTCAGCAGATATTCGGCGCACGTCTTGACGTCGCACGCTGTCGGCCGCGCCGGGGCCAAGACCGCGTTCAACTTTTCGCGGATCGCCTCGATCGTCCGACGCAATTCCAGTTTTTCGCGGATGTGCGACAGCGTCCATGCGATTTCCGGGGGATGGATCGGTTTCGTCAAGCACGATTCGATGCCGTAGGCATAGACGGCGTACAGCTCTTCCTTCGAGCCGGGTTCTGCCAGGAGCACGATCGTTCCGACGTAGGCGTCGCCGCGGAGCCGACCGATCATCTCGGGGCGGCGGGGACCCGTCATCGACCAGTCGAGCAGCAGGACGTCCGTGCCGGTCGCCGTCAACAGCCCCGCCGTCAGAAGGCGCGCGTCGTCCGTCTCGCCGACGACGCGGCCGAAATCGCGTTCTTCGATCACGCTCCGAATCATCTGCCGGACGGAAACGTCTCGCTCCGCAACAAAACAGTTCATCGTCCGTTTCTCCTTTCTACTGCAACCGGCGCTGCGGCCAAACCTGCCGCCGGCGTCGCCGCATCCGCCGTGACTGCCGCTTCGGCCGCCGCCTTTGCTTCAACGTCCTGCGACCGGTACAAACGGGCGTATAGGCCGTCCAGGCGCATCAGCTCGTCGTGCGTACCGCTTTCGACGATTTCGCCGTTGTCCATCACGTAGATGACGTCCGCGTTTTTGACCGTCGACAGCCGGTGGGCGATCACGATGCGCGTGCAGCCCATTTGCCGGAAATGTTCGGCGATTTTCGCCTCGTTGACGGCGTCGAGCGAACTGGTCGCCTCGTCGAGCACGAGGACGCTCGGCGAGCGGACGAGCGCGCGCGCCAACGCGATCCGCTGTCTTTGGCCGCCGGACAGATTCATGCCCATCTCCGACACGAGTGTGTGATACCCCATCGGCATGCTTTCGACGTCGTCGGCGATCTGGGCGACGCGCGCGGCTTGCCTGACGGTTTCCAGGTCGATATGCGCCTCGTTCATGCGGATGTTTTCCAGAATCGATTTGTTGAACAGCGCGATATCCTGCGGTACGACGCCCATTTGCCTGCGCAAGTCGGTGCGGTCGAGCTGCTCCGTGTCGATGCCGTCGTAGTAGATGCGGCCGGCAGTCGGCTCGTACAGCGCCGCGATGATTTTGCCGAGCGTGCTTTTGCCGGAGCCGGAAGGACCGACGAACGCCACGTGCTGCCCGGCCCGGATGTGCAGCGATACGTTGCGCACGACGGGTGCGGCGTGACGGGTGTAGGAGAACGAGACGTTTTCCAGGCGGATGTCGCCGGTCAGCTTGAGCGGGATCGGATGTTCCGGCTTTTTTTCCGGCTCGGTGTCCGTGATGTCCTTGACGCGCTCGAGATAGGCGCTGGCCAGTAGAAAGTTGTTATACATGTGAAACAGCGACACGCTCATCGAGAAGAACATGCTCGTCAACGCGTGAAAAGCGACCGCTTCGCCGAGCGTCAGGTCGCCGCGGAAATAAAGGGCGGCGGCGGCCAGAAGCACAACGAACGGCGACACGGTCTGGACGGCGGCCGTCATTGAGTCGAACCGGTTCTGCAGGCCGGCACGGATATGGAACTTGTCAAGCACGTCTTGGAATTTTTGCCGCCAGTTACGATAGACGACGTCTTCCATTCCCGACGTTTTGACGCTCATGATCGCGTACATCGTCTCGACCTGGATGGTCTGCAGTTTCGTCAGCTCGACGATTTCGTTTTGGTTCGCCTCGACGATGAACGGCCGGCTGTAGATGATGAGAAATCCGTTCAGGGCGAACAACGCAAGCGCCGCAACAGTTAGAAGCGGCGATTTCGCCAGCATGTAGCCGGTGATGAACAGCAGTGCGCCGAAATCGATGACGCCGCGGATCAGCTGTTCCGAAATCAGGTCGCGCACGACGCGCAGGCTGCCCAGCCGGAACATGATGTCGCCGAACGACCGGACCTCGAAAAATTTATATGGAACTTCTAAGAGATGGCGGAATACGCGGCCGGTCACTTCTCGGTCGAGCGCGATCTGCAGGCGGATCAAGCATTTGCCGCGCAGGAACTGAAGCGCGCCGTAAAGCAGCGCGATGGCGAGGGCGGCCGCGACGCCCGCCCGCAACAGCTCCGGCCTGGCCTGCATGATGATGCCGTCGATCAGGTACTGGACCAGCATCGGGATCGACAGCGTCAAAAGATACGTTGCCAGCGACAACGCGAACACGCCGGCGAAAAGCGGCCGATGCCGGAACACTTCGCGGAGGTACGGCGTCCAGACGCGCGGTCGCTCGCGCTTCGGGACGAATCGTTCTGTCGGTTCCGCCGTCAGGACGAATCCGCCGAACGATTGCTGCAGTTCCTCCCACGCGATCGTGCGTCGGCCGAAATTCGGATCGATGATGCTGGCGCGGTTTTTCCGGACGCTTTCCAGGACGACGAAATGGTCCCGGTTCCAGAACAGGATCGCCGGCAGTCTGACGTAACGAAGTCCTTCGCAGTCGGCCTTGTACAGACGGGATTCGAACCCGAGCTGGCCGAGAAGCTGATGGAGCTGGCGGATGCGGATGCCGTCCCGGCCAGCTTCCAGGTGTGCGCGCAAGTCGCCCAGCGTTTCATAACTGCGGTAGTAGCGCAAAATCATGGCGACGCAGCATAGCCCGCATTCGGTCTGCTGCATCTGCGTGACGACCGGCACGCGGCGCCGGTGGCGAATGTTCATGATGCGCCCCCCTTTCTTTCGGGTAGTTCAAGCGACAATACCGACGGAACTGCGCGCGGCACTGCGAGCCGCAGCAGCGCATAGCCGACGCCGGTCAGGCCGAGCATGAGGCCGAGCGAATGGCTCAAGGTATTCCAACCGTCTACGCCGTCGGCAAGCGGCAGCTTGCTGAGGCAAATTTCGGTTTGTTGTTCGATCGAACGCAAAAGAGACTCATCATTTATTTTTTCGGAGATTTCGAGCAAAACGTTTAGATTGCCGAACGCGCCGTGGCAGAGGCCGAGCTCCGCGACGGACGGAAAGCCGGCGGCAAGCGTTTTGGCGACGGCCGTGTGCACGTCTTTTCGGAGTAAACCGAGCTCGGCGCGACTGAGACCGTCCGGTTCGGCCAGCAAATGGGCGCGGGCGAGCCCGATGCCCGGAGCGCCGTGACACCAGTAGACCGGGTCGGCCGTCGGCGGCACACCGGGGCGCAAATCGCGCCAGTTGTTCTTGGCGGGGGCGAATTGCCGGTTTTCGGCTTCGATCAGGCGGAAGCCGAGCCGGACGGCTTCGCCGTCGCCCATCGTTCGGCCGAGCGCGACGAGCGCCCACGACAGGCCGGAGCAGCCGTGGGAAAGACCCGTCAAAAACGCCGAGCCGCCGTTTTCCAGTATTGCTTTCGCCCGGGCGCGAAGATGGTTTCCGAAACGTTCGGCGGCTTGACGGGCCGGCGCGAGCTTGTCCGCGTCGTAGAAACGCAGGCAGGCGACGACGACCCCCGCGGAGCCGCCTAAAAAGTCGGCCGGTGCGTCGTCCGACAGCGGGTATTCTGCCAAACGCTGCAGTTGGGATTCGTAAAGCCGGTACAGTTCGTCGTCGTTCCAGATTTCGGCAAGCGACCGTGCAAGGTAAGCCGTCGAACCGATTCCGTGAAACGCGGAAGGGTTATCCGGCACGGCTGCGCCCGGGCGCTGGGGTTCGCCGGATCCCGCTGGTTCCCCAAAAGCTATTCCGGCGGCAGGCCGCCACAATTCTTCGATTCCCATCCAAGCGGCTCGTGCGAGGCGGCGGAAGCGCGCGCTGCCGGTCACTTCGGCCAAGCGCGCAAGAAACAGCGCCGCCCCCCCGCCTTCGTAGAGCGAATCGTTGAGCGGGCCGAGCGACATTTTGTGATCGCCTGAGACGACGGCGGTCAGCCATGTACACCGGGTACGGTCTTCGTTCCAGACGGCGTGGTGTTCCAGCCAATCGCCGATCGAAACGGCGGCGTCGAGACACGACTGCCGCAGCCGTTCACCCGACCAGCCCCCGGAGGGAGGAGTTGCCGTCGGCTCCAGCGCCGCCGCCGTTTCCGGCGGACGGTGAACGGAGGCGCCGGTTTCCGAGGTCTTCAGCGATGCGGCGATCAGGCGCAATTGTCGGCGCAAGTCTTCCCGGCTGAGTTTTTTGAGACGATCGAGCACAAGATCGCACAGCGTCGCTTCGAAAAAGCGGTCGATCACGCCGCCGTTTGCGCCGATGAGGTCGTGCGAACGGAACTCGACGGAAAAATAAGGAATGTCTCCGTCCAAAAGATCTTGAATTTCGAGTTCCGCCTTTCGCCGCAACGAGGGAGGAGCCGTTTTCTCCGGCATCAGCATGGCGAACAGCGATCGTCTTGCCTCCCGGTTGCCCAAATATTTCGGATGAAGCGAGGCTTCCAGAAAACGGGCATACACGTGCGTCGGCCGCAGCACTTGACGGAATTCGCCGACGAACAGGTCGCCGCGACGGATCTGTTCCGCCAGTTCATCGCGATGATCGAACACGGTTTCATAGGTGTCGGTAAAACCGCGAACGATCGCGCCGACATACGTCGACGGTTCGGCTTTGCGACCGTTCAGGGCGGGGCGGTTGTGTTGCTCCTGCGTGATGAAGAATTCCGGTGTGAGCCGGATCTCGTCGGTACCGGCACCGGTCAGCCGGTAGACGACCATCCGCTCCGAACGCTCCCCTCCCTTGCCGGCCAATCCGCTGACGTCGATATCGAAAACGCCGAACGGCGCGTTTGTCGGAAGCAACATGCATCCCAATACGGACTCCGCCCATTCGCGGCCGAAAGCATGCAGCAGCGTTCCGTCGGCCGCCCCAGGCGGCCGGTTCGTCAGCAAAGTTTCCAGATCGACGACGACCGGATGTTCGCCGCAGGCGATCAGGTTTTCATAGTGGATGTCCGAACTGCGGATCACATAAAAGAGGGCGAGCAGCGACCCGATCCGGTAATAGAAGGCCTCCAGCTCCGCTTCGCTCGAGCATTCGCGGTATTCGACGAAAGATTGCCAACCGTGCGTGCCGCGGTCGAGCGTCTCCGGCAGGCGCAGTTCGTGTCGAAGCCTGCGTTTGTCGTGCAGCCACTCGACCAACCGCCGGAACGACATGTCCGCCGACATCGGCCGCGGTTTGTAGACGAGCTTGCGCCCGTCGCCGAATTCGAACAGAAGCACCGACCGCCCGCCGCGGTGACGGTCGCCGGCGTCGGCGCGGACGTGTTCGAGGAGGCAACCGTCGAAACCGAGCTCCCGTCGTATGGCCTCGAAATCGTTTGCCAACCTGGAACAGGCCTCGGCCAGCACGGCCAGCCGCAAGGCGACGGCGCGGTCGAGCAGTTCGGAAAGCAGCGGGTAGCGCACGAACAGTTCGCGCCTTGTCTCAGGCGAACAGAGCGACGCGTTGAACGCTTCATAGCGGGCGCGGCCGTCTTCGCCCGGCAGCTTTCCTTCCGATTTCAGCCGATGCAGTTCGGCAATCAGCGTCCGCACGGCAAGCCGCGTCAATTCCGCTTTCATGTCCGAACGCGCCCGGATGACGACGGAAGGAAGATCGAGGCGAAGGCCGGCAGGAAGATGAATGACGCGCAACATTTCTTCCAGCCTCAAGGAGAATTGCTCCAAATCGTGCTCGTAAAAACGATCGAACACACCTGTCTCCTGCAAAACATCCGACGTGTGGATGCGCATCCGGGACTCTCTCCTTAAAATCAAGTTAAATATCAAGGCGAAATTCCCCCTGGCGGTCCGCCAAGGGGAATTTCACCTGTTCTTGGATTGTTGCTACGCAAGCGAGACCGTCGTCGGAATCGGTGTCGGGCAATAGCAGCCGAACGTTACGGTCGTGCAGGATATTAGATCGATCGAGCAGACGATCGAAGGACAAATCTTCAGCGTCGGGCATACCGCTTCGGCCGCGCCGACCGGAAGTCCGCGGGAGAGCGCATGCAGTTCGCTTTCCGGGATGAGACCGGCCGGGTCTTCGGCGTACAGATTCAACAGTTGCAGACCCATTCGTCGTGCGCCTCCATTTTAGACGATGGTTCCGCATCGAATCGTACAGGCTGTTGTGGGACAGACCAGTAGGCTTACGATGGGCGTCGTGTTCGGAAGCACTCCGCCCACCGCCGAGTCGTTCGCAAGTTGCCGAAGCTCCTTTTCCGGGATTTCCCCGGCGGGATCGCTTCCATACCGAGAAAGCCGTTCGACGTTCATGTGGACATTCTCCTTTCTTAAAAAATTTTTCAGGCTTTTTGCCGACGAAGCGTGCGATAGCGAACGTTATCGCACGCCTCGCCGACTGTCAGACGATGTCCGCCGGTCTCACTGCCTCGGACAATCGACCGTGCACGCGTTGGTCGGGCAGATGTAGAGCGTCACGAGCGCGATCGTAATGGGGATGGTAACGGTCGGTGTGCCCGCTCCTGCCGGGTTTTCCCGAACAAGGCCGCGCAATTCGCCTTCGGGAATGTCTCCGGCGGGGTCCGCCGCGTACAATTCGAGCAAATTTTCCTTTTTCATGACGGTTCACCTCCTTTCGCGCGCAAGATTTCTTTCAAGATCGCATTTCAGTGTAAATCCCGGCGGTTCATAATAAACGCCGCTAGGGCGAAACAAAAAGCGCTGAAGAGAACCAGGGCGATCGCGTCGCGAAAGTCGTAATCGAGTGAGACCAGAAACGTTCTCAGAAAAAGCGGCGATAAAAACGTTTCAATCTTTTCGAGGCTGAACCATCTTTCCAACAAATTTGCGACGGCGCCCGGCAAAAACCAGAACACGACGACGTACGCGATGAGGGGACCGACGATGTTCAGCGTCACAGAGCCGACCGCAAGCAGAAAACTTCCCGCTGCCAGAGCGAACAGTAAATAAACGGGCATGATTTTCAGGGCATGGTCCCATTGCGCTTCGGTATCGACGCGGCCTTCCAAAATCCATTGCGCCGCGCAGGAGACGCCGATGGCGAATACGGCAAACACCGCGGCAATCCAGAAGTGGTACAGCCATTTCGATGCCAAAATTTTCAGTCTGGACGACGAAGAAGAAAAGACAAACGTTGAGGTCTTGTAATAAAACTCGTCGCCGAGCGCTTTGGCCATCAGAACGGCCATAAAAATTTCTGCCGCATTGCCGTAAAAGGTGATCGAGTGGGCCGCTTCGAATACTCCCGGGAACTGTTTTCCCCGAATCGCGACAGTCAGACCCGTCATGACCGCTAAGGCGATGCCGGTGTACAGTACAGACCGAGCGAGCGCTTTTCGCATCTCGATCCAGGACAACACCAGAGCGTCATTCAATGGAAACTCCCCCTACAGCTTCAAGAAACTCTTGTTCCAAAGTTTCTTTGCGTTCGTACACGGCCGTAAAATCAATGCCGGTTGCGGCGGCCGTCCGGATAACCGCCGCGACGGACTCTCGCTTCGTCTGCACCAACACTGCGCCCGCTTCCGTACCGAGAACCGTCACACCGTTTTGTCGCAACCGGGCGGCCAATTCCGTAGCGCGGTTCGTTTCGAAGACATAGACGCACGTTTTTTCGTTGTCTTGTTTCATATCGAGCCATTTCACCATGGCGCCGCGGTTCAGGATGGCGACGCGGTCACAAATACGCTCGATTTCGGACAAATGATGGCTTGAGATCAAGATCGCGATATTCGATTTGTCGGCCAGTTCGCGTAAATAATCTCTCATTTCGAGTATGCCGGCCGGATCGAGTCCGTTGGCGGGTTCATCCAGCACGAGAAGCGAAGGTTGATGGAGCACGGCTAGGGCGATGGCCAGCCGTTGCCGCATGCCCAGCGAATATTGGCGCACTTTTTGGTGAAGGACTTTAGCCAGTCCGAGCTTCCGAGCGGTTTCCAGAATCTTTTCGTCGGGGACGCGTCCCGAAAATGCGGACAAAAACTTTAAATTCTCGTATCCCGACAAATAAGGATAAAATCCCGGCGTTTCGATCATGCAGCCGATCTTTCCCGCCGACTGCCGGTCTCCGGTCTTCACGGGCCGTTCGTTCAAAAACACCCGGCCTTCGTAGTGGCGGAGCAGGCCGACGATGATCCGCATCAGCGTCGTTTTGCCGGCGCCGTTCGGTCCGACGAGGCCGACGATTTCGCCGCGACGGACGGAAAAACTGATATTTTGGACCGCAATTTTCCGACCGTATTTTTTACCGACTTGTTCCAGGCGGAGTACGGTATCCAAAACGGCAAACACCCCTTTCAGGCGTTAAGCTAGGCTAAGCACATCGGGCACGAGGTCGGGAGCCAAAAAACGCAGTGCCGCGTAACCGCAGCCGGCCAGGCCGACCATCAGTCCGACGGGCAACCGCTCTTGCGGAACTCCCTCCCGCCACAGTCTTGTCATCCACCGGCACGCTTCATCGACGGCGTCTCGGCATCGCTCGGGCCATCCCGGCCATTTCATCTGTTCGGCGGCGGTTCGGACGATGTCGAGATTGCCCCAATCCCCGTGACAAACCGTCAGGTTGTGACCGAAGCCGTGCCGAACGGTTGCCTCGAATGCGGTTCGGATGTCTTCCTCGAGCCGCTCGTCGCGATGACCGGCTTTCCGCATGATGCACAGCGCCAACAAAATTCCTGGGGCGCCGTGGCACCACCCCCACGCCGTGCCGGCCGTCCGCTCGCGCGAATGCCAGTTGTTGAGCGTCGGGTCGTATCGCGAACGGACCAGTTGCAGTGCTCCTCGGACGAGCGACAAAATTTCGGCGTCCGCGTCCACGGCATGGAAGCGGGCGAGCTGGGCGGCGATGCCGATCGCACCGTGCGCGTAGCCGATATAGGCGTCCTGTTCGGAATCCGGCCAGGCGACCGTCCCGTCCGCGTCGCGCCTTGCGTTGCGTTTAAGCAATTCGGCGCAGCGGCGGGCGAGTCGTAACGCCGCTTCACGCTCCGCGCGATCGTCGGTCTGTTCGAAGACGGCCATGGCGACGCCGAGACATCCCGCCGCGCCTGCGACGACATCACATAATCCGTCGGTTTCCAGAAGTTTTTCCAAAACGCACAGGGCCGGCGGGACACGGGCGCGCAGATCGGGCCGTTGCAACAGTTTTCCGAGATGGAAAAGCGCGTAAACGGCGCCCGCCGCTCCCGCGAACGCCCCGACGGGGGGCGCCGCACCGCTGTCGAAGGCGTTCTCGGAGGCGAACGGAAGTATAAACGCGGTAGCCGTTTCCGATGCGGCTCGGGCAAACTCCGCACGACCGGTGACGGCCGCCAGGCAGCCGAGAAACAGGGCGACGCCCGGAAGACCGTTGAACAGGTCGATGCCTATCGGCGCGACCGACCAGAGGTTTTGCTCGGGACCGCTGAGGCTGGCGCTGATCCAGGTTCGGGATACCGGGCGCGACGAGCGGTCGGTGACCGCGGTCGATATAAGATATTCGCCGAGCAGTATGGGAAACTCCTCCAGGATTCTCCCGATATTTTCCGCATTTCGCAGCGGTCTGCCGACCAGGCGAACCGGCGTATTTTCCACGCGAAGCGCTCCCGCTTTGACGAGAAACGACGTTCGGATCATGTTGGTTTGGAGGATCACGTCTTCGGCGCCGAATCGGGAAATTTTTGCTTTGACCGTTTCGAGCGGCGCCGCGACCGGCAAACGACAGAGCGGACGGCCGCTGGAATCGAAAACCGTAGTGTCGTCGGCGTTCATGGTGAAATACGGTACGTCGCCGTCCAGCATGTCTTCGTATTCCGCTCGGACTACCGATTTCGGGATTCGTTCGGCGGCCAGGCCGAGCCGGTGAAACAGCACCCGACGGTGCACCGGATTGCGAAGCATGTCCGGATGATATCCCGTGCGCAACAATTGCGAATACAGGTAAGTCGGCCTGAAGATGACGCGACACCGGGCCGCCGAAAACTGGTTTTCGACCTCGGCGGCGAACGTTTCCCGGTTTTCGGCGATCCACTCGTAAAGCGTCCGAAATCCGGTCACGATTTCGCCGACGTAACGGTCGGCGGATTGCGGACGGCCGCTCCATACGGGAAGATTGCGGTGCTGCGCGATCACGGCCCGCGTTTTTTCAAGTTTCATCCCGTCGGTGCCGGGATGGCGTATGGTGTACGCAAGAAAGGGCGAAAATTGTTCGGTTTCGGCGCCGAGTCCGCCGACTTCGGCCCGAATCGTCCCTTCTTCGGTAGCTCCGGTGATAAACGTCGGCAATAACCCGACCGACTGGACCGACGTCAAGGCGATTTCCCACGCCCGTCGTTCCGCGTCGGTCCGCGCATTCGGCAACATGCTCGGCAGAAGCGGATGCAACAGCGACTCGAGATCGACGGGAATCGGGCAATCGCCGTCCGCCAGCACGTTTTCATGATGGATGTCGCGGCCGCTCAGCGCATACAGCAGACAGAGCAAATGACCGGCCCGTATGTAGAAAGAACGGATTTGCGTCTCATCGGCGCACGGACGGTTTTCGACCCAGCGCATCCAACCGTACTCGTCCTCCGCCAAGGTTTCGGCGGCGCGCAACCCTCTCCAACCCGGCGGGGCCTGTTCGTTGAGCCAGTCAACGAGCGATGCGAATGCCCGTTCGGCCTCGAGGCTCCGCGGCTTGTAGACAAGATTCGTTCCGCATTCGAAACGGAGTCGAACGACGGATCGCCCGCCGCGGTGAGAATCGCCGAGATGGGCGCGAATGCCGCACAACCGCCCGAGCGGCCGCCCGGCGTTGAACGCTCGCGCGAGGGCGGTGCGTCTAGCTTCGGTACGCTCCAAAACTTCTTTTAAATGATGAAAATATGTATGCGACTTAAGGCGCATCAACCGGACGAGTTCGTGATATTCGCCGTACAGGGCGCCCAAGAAATCCGGCTCATGCTCGAGTTTCCGAACGAAGTGCCCGAATCGCTCTTCGGGCGTCGCTCCGGAGAGGCGGTTTGCGAGTTTGGCCGCATGCAGTTCGACGATGACGACGCGAAGCGCCATCTGCGCCAACTGTTCGGCCAGTTCGAGGACGGATTCCTCAAACAGAGCATCCGGGTCGGCCGCGTGCCGAGCATCGTGGAGAAAATCCCGCCACCCGAGGGCGTGTTCGCGGATGATCGGCTCGTAGAGCGGCCAAAACGGATCGGGCCAACGGACATCCAGACGGTCTTCCGAGGCGAAAAAGTTTCCTTTCATCGCGGACGGGACGCTTGCCGCCGCGGTTTCCCGCAACATCGCTTCAAGCGTCTTTCCGCCGATGTCCACGAACATGCGTTCGAGCATACCGACGTCGCGCAAGCCTGGAAAGAGGGACATCCAATATGAGACGACATCCGTTTCGGTGATGCTCACCTTTTTTCACCGCCCCCCGCAAATTCGACGAAACGACGTCCGTCCTGCTTCGATACGGCGGATCGCCCTTTCCGGTCTCGATCCGCCGTATCGGCTTTCAGAAGAGAGGGATTACGGGATAATTTGGCAAATCCATTGACATTCCTTCGTGAGTGTACAGTAGCTGCCCGTATTCCCTAGTCTCTTGCTGAGGTCCGACGCGTTGCCTCCGCTGGCGAGTTCCCGAACGCACGCTTCGTTCTCCTCGAT
Source organism: Candidatus Reconcilbacillus cellulovorans (assembly GCA_002507565.1). GTDB lineage: Bacteria > Bacillota > Bacilli > Paenibacillales > Reconciliibacillaceae > Reconciliibacillus > Reconciliibacillus cellulovorans. The sequence continues at coordinate 50,976 of MOXJ01000011.1, read as the reverse complement.
TTCGTCGAGCACGAAGCCGGCCGGCTGATCGGTCGACACCGCCAGTTTGTGCCTCAGCACAGGGTCTTTCAGAAGTTCGATCCGGTTCATCATGTTCACCTCCTTTGGAATAAAGTATAAAATGCAGACTACTGAAACCGAACGAAATCGACTGGATAAACTCACAGAATTGACAGAAAAATTTTGTACTTCGACTTCTCGGGATCAAGCGAGCATCTCGTCGATCCGTTCGCGCAGTTTCGCGGCCGATGCCTTGAGCAGGGCTTCTTCCTCGGCGGTCATCGGCAGATCGATGATCTCGCGAACGCCGGTCCGGTCGACGACGCACGGCAGGCCGAGATACACATCGGAAATGCCGCGGTAGCCGTCAGCCAACGTCGAAACGGGCAGCACCGCCGCTTCGTCGCGCAGGATCGCGGCGCAAATTCGGTCGAGCGCAAGCGCGATCGCGTAATAGGTCGCCCCTTTGGCGCGGATGATCTCGTAAGCGGCGTCGCGCGTTTCCTCGAAAATCCGGCGGCGCTCCGCTTCGGACAGCTCGACCGTCTTGCCGGCGACGTTGGCGGTGCTCCACAGCGGCACTTCCGAATCGCCGTGCTCGCCGACGATGTGGGCGTGGACGTGGCGCGGGTCGATCCGGAGCGCCTGGCCGATCAAATACCGGAAGCGGGCGCTGTCGAGCAGCGTTCCCGAGCCGATGACGCGGCGCGCGGGCCAGCCGGACTTTTTCCAGCACAAATAGGCGAGAATGTCGACGGGGTTGGTGGCGACGAGCAGGATCCCGTTTCGGTTGTGCGCCGTTACGCGTTCGATGATGTCTTCCAGAATGCCGGCGTTTCGCTTCAAGAGGTCGAGGCGCGTCTCGCCGGGTTTCTGGGCGGCTCCGGCGGCGATGATGACGATGTCGGCGTCCGCGCAGTCGGGATAGTCGCCCGCCCAGATTTTCGTCTGGCCGACGAACGGCAGGCCGTGGTTCATGTCGAGCGCGTCGCCGAGCGCCTTGTCGCGGTTGGCGTCGATCAGGACGAGTTCGGTGACCCGCTGGCGCAAAAGCAGGGTGTACGCCGTCGTCGCGCCGACCATGCCGGTACCGACGATCGCGATGCGGGAAGGTTTCGGTTCGGTCATTGCAAGACACTCCTTTCACAAGGTTGAAAAAAGGTTTACAAGAAAAAGATACCATACTTCCAGGCCGTCCGTCTGTGTCTGAAAAACGAAAAAAGCCCCGCCGGGAAGCGGGTCTTTTTCAGATCGGCCCGGAAAAAAACCGTTTGATCAAATCATTTCATTAAGGTTTCGTCCAGCTGAACCAAGTGGTGTCATACTGCAGACCGTTTTTGTTGTACGTGAACTGGTACTGCAGCGTCTGTCCGGAACTGATGCCGCTGACGGTGTACTCCCAGCGCGCCGTCGAGCTGTTATACGTCATGTAGACGTTTTGTTGCGGTTGGCCGGGCACGATATAGTGCAGGATGACGTAGTTGGCCGTCCAGCCGTTCGGCTTGAACCAGACGAGCGCCTGCGTACCGCTCAGGTTGTCGACCCCGAACGTGTACTCGGTGTTGGGAGTCGGCGTCGGGGTTGCCGTGGGCGACGGTGTCGGCGTCGGAGACGTGCCGCCGTTTTTAGTCCAGACCGCGACGTAGTCGACTTTCATCGGCGCGCCGGAGACGGTCGACGACGTCGGGTTGCCCGGCCAGCCGCCGCCGATCGCGACGTTCAGGATGATGAAATAGCCGTGGTTGGTCGCGTTTTGCCACGTCGTCGCATCGAACTGATTAGCGCGCACCGTGTGGTACTGGACGTCGTCGACGTACCAGCGGATTTCTTCCGGCGACACGCTGCGGTCCCATTCGACGCGATACGTGTGGAACGCCGATTGCAGCGACGGCGAGAAGCCGGAGCGGCTGGCGCCGATGCCCGACGTTTCGTTGCACGGACCTCCCGGCGTCACACCGCAGTGGAACGTCCCCCAGACGGTGTTGGCGCCGTTGACGTTTTCCATGATGTCGATTTCGCCGATGCTCGGCCAGTTCCAGTAGTTGCCGCGGAACGGCGCGCCGAGCATCCAGAACGCCGGCCAATACCCTTGCGCGGAAGCGCCGGTGACGTTCGGCAGCTGGATGCGCGCCTCGACGCGCATGACGCCGCCGGCGGGCGGCTGGAAGTCGGTGCGGACCGTCTCGATGCGTCCGGAGGTCCAGTTGCCGCTTGCGTCGCGGATCGGCTTGATATTCAGGTTGCCGGCTCCGTCCTGAAAGACGTTGGCGGTGCTGCTGGTCATCGTCTCGATTTCGCCGGTGCCCCAGTTGGCGGGACCGCCGGGATAGCCGGTGCCGGTGTCGTAGATCCATTTCGTCGTGTCGACGCCGGTATTGGCTGGGCCATTAAAGTCGTCGCTCCAGATGAGCGTCCATCCGGAGTACGAGGGCACGGCCGCGTCGGCGACCGGCAGGGCGCGCGGCAGGTAGACGGCGGCGGCCGCGAAGAGCGTCGCGAGCGCCAGTAGGACGAGCCACGCGCGGCGGGAATGGGTGTGTCCGAACACCATGTTGATCTCTCCTTACTGTTCGGGTTTTTTCAAGAATCAGTATAAACGGCGGCAATCCGATGTCCATGAGAGCGATTTCATATCTTTTGACGAAAGTTCAGATGTTGTCGCCGACGGCGAATTGCGCGACGCATCGCCGGACGAGATCGGCCTGGGCGGTCTGCACGTCGGCCGCTTCGGCGATTTCCCGAAAGTGCTGCGCCTGCCGGTCGACCGAGGCGTCGATTTCCTGCATGGCCGCCGAGATTTGTTCGGAGACGGAGCTGATCTCCGACAGGCGGCCGGAGATCGACCGGCTTTGCCGCAAAATGTCGTCGATGCGGCCGAACACGTCGCTCAGTTTTTCGTTCGTTTCGCGGAACAACCGACTTATTTCCCGGAAAATATCGCAGGCGGACAGGAACGCCTGCCGGCTGCGGTGCGAGCTGTCGGCCGTTTGCGACAAATGTTGCCGGACTTCCGCGATTTTTTGCTCGTTCTGCACGACGAGATCGGTGACGTCCTTGGCGGTCTGTGTCGTTTCCATGGAAAGCTGGCGAATCTCGGCGGCCAGGACGGCGAACTCCCTTCCGTGCGCTCCCGCGCGCGCCGCCTCGATCGAAGCGTTGATCGCCAGTATGTTCGTGTTTTTGGCGATGCGGGAGATGCGCTCGGAAAACTGTTTGATCTGCCCGAGCTCGCGCCCGAGCCGATCGAACGCTTCGACGACCGCGCGCTGGGCGTCGACGGCGGTGTCGATATGGGCGGCGGTGGCGGACAGTTCGGAAGCGCCGAGGTTTACGGTTTCATTTAAAGATTCCGTATTTTTCTGAAGATCGGCGACGATTTCAGAAATGTTCGTTACAGACGCTTCCAGCCGCGTGACGGCTTCCAGCGACTGTTCAAGTGCTTTTGCCTGTTCGGCCGTTCCGACGGCGATGTCTCTGACGTTGCCGGCGATCGTCCGAGCGGCGGTCGACGCTTCGGCGATCGAACGGCCGACCTGTTCGACGCTTGCCGTCATGCGCAGCACCGACTGCTGGGTGTCGGCGATCATGGCGGTCAGGTTCCGGACGATCCGGTTGGCGCTCTGGGCGAGCGTTCCGATTTCGTCGCGGCCTTCCTTCATCGGCGGAACGCGCAGGTCGCCCGTGGCGATCTGTGCGTTGACGCGCACCAGTTTCCGCAGACGGCGGGAAATGTTGCGATAGGTGAGAAATCCGTACGCGCCGATCGCCGCCCACGCGACGAGAAAAACGAGGGCGGACGCCCTGACGGCGCGGTTTTTGGCCTGGCGGATGTAGTTCCGGGATGCGGACACTTCTTCGCTTTTCATCTTGTAAAGCATATCGGCATTGACCAGAACCTGGTTGATCTCGCGCAACGCCGTCTGGTAACGGGCGATGAACCGGTTGAAGTCGGTCGAGACGATGGCGTCTTCCAATTCTTCAGAACTGGAAAGAAACTTTTGCCATCCGTCCTTCATTTGGGCGACGAATTCCGCCGTTTGCGGATCGGCGGACGCCATGGCGTCGATTTGTCCGAGAATGGTGTGGACGCGTTCCTTGCGCTGACGGATTTCGTCTTGGAAGTAGGTGAGCCCCGCCTTCATCTGCCGCGACGAGACGATCAGGTACTGGTTCAGGTCGGCCATCGCTGTTTTGAGTTGCTGGCTCAGCTCCATCGCCGCGAGTTTCCGGTCGTACACTTCGTTCATGCGGGCGTTTAAGTCGTTCAGGGACACGACGGCCGATGCGGCGGTCAGGATGAGGGAAAGCGACATGCCGGCGAGCAGCACGGACAGCCGCGCCCGGATGCTCATCGCCCCTCACCCCTTGACGGCGCCTTCCGTCGCGCCGGCGACGATGTGCCGGTTAAACAGCAGAAAGGCGACGAGAAGCGGCAGTGTCGCCAGAAACGTGCCGGCCATGATCATCGCGTTGTCGCGATAATAGACGGATACCAGCTTGCGCAGCGCGATCTGGATCGTGATGACGGCGTCGTCCTTGAGCACGATGAGCGGCCAGACGAAGTCGTTCCAGCAGAACATGAACGACAGAAGGCCGAGCGTCGCGAGCCCCGGGGCGACGAGCGGCAGGACGATGCGCGCGTACGTCGCGAAGTTGCCGCATCCGTCCATGCGTGCCGACTCGATCAATTCCGGGTGGACGGCCTGTTCGGCGTACTGTTTCATCCAGAAAACGCCGAACGCGCTGACGAGTCCGGGCACAATGACGGCTTTCAGCGAGTTGACCCACCCGAGCTTCGTCATCAGCAGGTAGAGCGGCACGACGCCGAGCGCGTTCGGCAACATCATCGTGCCGACGATGAACCAGAAGATAACCTGCCGTCCGCGAAAACGCAGGCAGGCGAGCGCGAACGCCGCCAGCGACGAGAAAAACAGCGTCGCCGCCGTGTCGACCGTCGCGACGACGACGGTGTTGGCGAGCGCGCGGAAAAAGTCGATGTTTTCGAATACGCGGCCGACGTTTTCGGCGAACCGGCCGCCGGGCACGACGACCGGCGGGAACCGGTTCGTGTCGGCGGTCGTGCGCGTGGCGAGCACGAACATCCAATAAAATGGAAAGACGGACACGACGAACGTCAGCGAAAGAAACAGGTAAGCCGCGGCGTTTCCGAACGCCCGGCGCGTTACCGCGGACATCGGTTCGACCTCCTTTTGAACGAGTGGCGCCGTCAGCCGGCCGAGCGGATGCGGCGCGCCAGCGAGTAGTTGACGGCGACGAACAGGACGATGATCAGGAACGTCACCCATGAGATCGCCGAGGCGTAGCCGAAGCTGTAGTCGCGGAAACCCGTCGCATACATGTACAGCGTCATCGTCAGCACCTGATTGCGCGCGCCGCCCTCGTAGCCGCCGCTGAACAGGAACGGTTCGACGAACAGCTGCATGCCGCCGATCGTCGACAGCATGACCGTAAACAGAATGACCGGACGGATCATCGGAATTGTAATCTCGATGAACCGCCGGACGGCCGAAGCGCCGTCGAGAATCGCCGCCTCATGCAGCTCGCGCGGCACCGTCTGCAGGGCGGCCAGATAGATGATCGCGTTATATCCCGTCCATCGCCAATTCACCATCGTCGCGACGGCGATCTGTGCGGTCCAGTAGCCGGCCACCCAGTCGATTTTGTCTGCGCCGAACCAGGACAGCACCCAGTTGACGATGCCGTAGTCGCGGGAAAAGATACCGCTGAAAATAATCGCGATCGCGGCGAGCGACGTGATGTTCGGCATGAACGCGCCGAGCCGGAAAACGGCCAAACCGCGGATGTTCCGGTCGAGCGCCTTGGCCAGGACGAGCGCGAGGGAAAGCTGCGGCGCGGTCGACAAAAACCAGATCGTGAACGTGTTCATGACCGACCGCCAAAATTTCGGGTCGTCGGCGAACAGCCAGACGTAATTGCGGAAGCCGAGAAACTCGCGTCCGCCGATCGCCTTCCACGAAAAAAGCGATACATAAAAGGTATAAAGAATCGGAAACAGCTGAAACGCCAGAAACACGGCGACAAACGGCGCCACGTACAAGTACCCGGAGACGTGGTCCCGGAACGTCTGGGTTTGCCACCAGCGCCGCCGGATGCGGGCGGATTGCATGGAGCGGGATCACCTCGCGCGCGGCGCGGGCAAGCGAAAACCGACGCGCGCGGCGCCGGTTTTCGCTTCCGACCGCAAAATAGGTTTTCGGTTATTTCTTCAAAGCGCGCTTGATTTCCTCGATCGCTTTCTTCCATTCTTCATCCGGATTGCGGTTGTTGCGCTCGACGGCCGTGATCGCGTTTTTGATCGGCGTGTCGACGGTGATGTAGTCGGGGCCGTAATAGACCGGCACGACTTTTTTCGCCGCCTCGGAGTAGATTTGGCCGACCGGCGCGTTGTTGAAGAACGGGTTTTTGAAATCTTTGATCGCCGGATCGTCGTAGACGCTCGGCGTGGACGGGAAGTTGCCGTTTTTCTTAAAGAGCGCCAGTTGCTGTTCCGGCGCGAGCAGCCAGGAGATGAGTTCGAACGCTTCTTTCGGGTGTTTGCTTTCTTTCGGGATCGTCAGGAACGAGCCGCCCCAGTTGCCGGAGCCTTCCGGCATGAGCGCGACGTCCCATTTGCCCTTGGAGTCCGGCGCGTTCGTCTGCATGAAGCTCATCATCCAGGCCGGCGCGAGCTGGACGGCGAAGTCGCCTTTGTTCATGCCGGCGCTCCATTCCGGTGACCATTGCGCGATTTTGGCCGTCAGGCCTTCCTGCGCCATTTTGACGGCGAGATCGTAGGCGCGGCGGATGCCCGGGTTCGTCTCGACGATCAGGTTGCCGTTTTTGTCGAAATAATGTTCGGTCAGCTGGCCCTTGATGACGTCGTAGGCCGAGTTGGCGGCGTCGATCATCGGCTTGCCGGTTTTCGCCTTGATCGTCTTGCCGACTTCAATGAATTTCTCCCACGAGTCGATCAGGCGCGTCACTTCGTCGCGGTTCGTCGGCAGTCCGGCCTGTTCGAAAATGTCGAGCCGGTACATCATCGCCATCGGGCCGATGTCGGTCGGGATGCCGAAAATGAATTTGCCGTCGGCGCTAGACGCTTGCACTCGTTTCCACTCCAGGTAACGGTCCATGATTTTGTCGGCGCCGAGTTCGGCCAGGTTGTAGAATTTGCTCGGGTCGGCCTTGAACCGGTCGATGTAGCCGATTTCGACGAGCGCGATGTCCGGCGCGCCGCTGCCGGCGGCCAACGCCGTCACCAGGCTGTTGTGGTGGTCGCCGTATTCCTGCTGCTGGATTTTGACGCGGATGTTCGGGTGATCTTTCTCGTATTGCTTGACGAAATCCTCAAGACCGGTACCCGTAAACAGCCACATCGTCAGGTTGACGGTCTGCTGTTTGTCGGCGCCCGGCGACGCGGCGGCGGGAGCTTCTTTCGTGGTCCCCCCGGTGTCGCCGGACGGCGTCTTGGCGCCGGAACCACAGGCGGCGATGCCGAGCGCGGCTGAAAGCGCCAGTGCGGACAAAAGCAAACGCCTCATGTCGTCGATCCCCTTTGCCTTTCGTGATTTTGGGCAGCCCCTTCCGGAAGGGCGTCTGCCTTTTTAGTCTAGCGGTTTCGGGAAAACGGCGAAATGAGGCGGGTTTCGCATTTTTTGACTCAATTTCAGGAGTCGGCCGCGGGATCAGATATGTCGCCGCGCTCGATGCTGAATGAAGCGTTCTGCTCACGGTATTCATACGGGGTGAGGCCGGTCATCGCTTTGAAGACGCGGCTGAAATGCGCCTGGTCGGTGTAACCGACGCGGTCGCAAATCTGATAAATTTTCAGCTCGGTTTCGCGAAGCAGTTTTTTCGCATTTTCGATGCGTACTTGCGTAAGATATTGGCTGAACGTCACGCCGGTTTCGCGCCGAAACAGCGTGCTGAGATAGTTCGGATGAACGTAGAGCCGCTCGGCCAGCTGCGCCAGGGTCAGGTCGGAGGCGTATTCGGCGCGGATGATCGCCTGGGCTTGCCGAACTAGCCGGTGGACGGCGTCGTCGGGCAGCGCGGCCTCCGGTGGGTCATGCCGGTCGCCAAGCTGTTCGAGACAGCGGCGGACGGCTTCGCAGACGTCTTCGAGCCGCGCGACCGTTAAGCCGGCGGTCGCCCCGGCGTCGATGCATTGGTACGCTTTCAGCGCGCGGGCGGCTTCGGCCGCCATTTGCTCCGGCGGAGGGACGGTTGCGTTGGAAATGAACAGCACGGCGATCAGCTGCAGATCTTCCGCGACGACGACGGGCGTTCCCCAGGCGGACAGAACATCGGCGACGATGTTGCGGGCGGCGAACCGGACGAACCCGTCTTCCCGGGCGTCGGCCGGCAAGGCGAACGCCAGCACAGCGATAGTTTTAAACGGTGGAAAGAGGGCGGTGTCACAATAAGGAACCGGCAGCTCGTAGAACAGGTCGCGCACCCGTTTTTCCAGCAGGTCATTCAGCCGCAGTCGCTCGATTTCGGTCCGGCGGCGGCGTTCGGCCGTTTCCCGCTCGATTTTTTGCACGAGTTCGCAGAGGACGTCGACGGATACCGGTTTGAGCAGATAATCGTAGACATGCAGCCGGATTGCCTCGCGGGCGTATTGGAAGTCGGCGTAGCCCGTCAGCAGCACGACGATCGTGTCGGGATACCGCTCGGCGATCGCTCTGGACAGCGCCATGCCGTCGACGGCCGGCATGCGGATGTCGGTCACGACGAGATCGTACGGCTGTCTTTCCAGCATGTCCAGTGCTTCTTCGCCGTCTTCGGCCTCGTCCACCCGATGCCGGTCGCCGAACGCACGCGCGATCGCCCGCGCCATCGACCGGCGCACCGGCGGCTCGTCGTCCACCAGCAAAATGTTCACGGCGGGTTGTTCCTCCCTTCTTCCCGGATGAAAGCGCTGGCGCCGACGGCGGACAGTTGCTTCCGCACGAGTGAGACCGCCTCGTTCCACGCCTGTTCCGGCGCCAGCTCCCCGCGTTCGACTTTGTAGAGCACCGATTCGACGGCCGTCACGACGACGAACTGATACGGCCCTTCGTAGGCGGGTTTCAATCGCCGGGCGGAGTCTGCGAACAGCCGGCCGACCGGAGCGTTGCGGAAAAAAGGATCGCGTTTGTCGCGGACGATCGGGTCGTCGAAGACGACGCGCGCGGACGGGAAATTGTTTTCGCGGCGGTACAGTTCCAGCTGAATTTCCGGCGACGTCAGCCAGCGGACGAGGTCGTAGGCTTCTTTCGGGTGCCCGCTTTCTTTCGGGATCGTCAGAAACGAACCGCCGCGGTTGCCGCCGCCGCCGGGCATCGCCGCGACGTCCCAGTCGCCTTCGGCTTCAGGTGCGTTCGTTTTGACGTAATTCAGCATCCAGGACGGCGAAAGCAGCACGGCGAATCCTCCGTCGGCCAGCGCCTCGGCCCATTCCGGCTGCCACGTCTGCAAGCCTGCCGACAATCCGAGCCGATAGGCGCGGACGGCGTAATCCCATGCGCGACGCACTTCCGGGTTGGACGCCATGATCAGTTCTCCCGTGGCGGGATCGAAGTATTGCCGCTGCGACTGTCCGAGGATCGCCTGGTAAAGTTCGTGAATGTTCGAAATGACGGGCTTGCCGGTTTGTTTCCGGATCTGTTCGCCGACGCGCAAAAAATCGTCCCACGTCCGTATCATCCGGGCGACCGATTCGCGGTCCGCCGGCAATCCCGCCCGCTCGAACCGTTCCGGGCGATACAGCATGGCCATCGGGCCGATGTCGGTCGGCAAACCGAACACGAACCCGCCGTCGGCGCTCGTCGCCTGACGCCACTTCCAGTCGAGGTAGTCGTCGCGAAGCGACGCAGCGCCGAAGTCCGCGAGGTTGTAAAAGTAATCAGGAAATCGTTTGAACCGTTCGATGAAGCTGACTTCGATCAGGCAGACGTCGGGAGCGCCCGATCCCGCCGCAAAAGCGGTTTGCAGATGGTTGTGCACGTCTTCAAACTGGGAAACGAACCATTCGATCCGGACGTCGGGATGTTCCCGGGCGTACCGCTCCAGAAACGGTTCGAGCCCGGTCCGCTCGTACAGCCAGACGGTCAGGCGGATGGGCCGGTTTTGTTCCGCCGGAACGCTCAGGCGGTCGGGATCGATTGAATCGGCGACGGACGCGCATCCGGCTGAGGACGCGGCGACGAACGAGACGATCGACAGGACGGCTAACGCGCGCCGGATTCGGACCAACCGTTTCATCGCCGTCACCCCCTGATGTCCGCGGGCAGCGTCACTTCGACTTTCAGTCCGCCCCATTCGCTTTCGTCGAGGCGCAGGGCGTCGGGCAAGCCGTAAAGCAGCTTGATGCGTTCGCGCAGATTGGCGAGTCCGATGCCCGTATGAAAAGGGCGGTCGCCGGCGCCGGAAGCGTCCGTCAGCACGCGCTGTCGAACCGCTTCCGGCATGCCGACGCCGTTGTCTTCCACGACGAAGTGAAGCGATGCGTCGACGAGCCGGATGCGGACACGCAGGCGCCACGGGCCTTTTTTCGGTTCCAGGCCGTGGGTGATGGCGTTTTCCACCAGCGGCTGGAGCAAAAGTTTCATCATTTTCAGCCTGAGCGCGTCGGGGTCGACCTCGACGTCCGCCTGCAGCCTTTCGCCGTAGCGCAGTTTGGCGATGAGCAGAAACCGGCGCAGCTGTTCGACGTCTTCGGCGACGGTCACCCATTCCGACCCCGGCTGAATGCTGTACCGCATCAGTTCGCTGAGCGCCAGCACCATCTCCGCCTGTTTCGTGTGGCCGGCGTCGAGCAGGGACCAATAGATCGAATTCAGAGAGTTGTACAGGAAATGGGGGCGGAATTGCGCCTTGAGCGCCGCCAGTTGTGCCTGTTTTTCCGACAATTGTTTGCGGGCGAGATCCCGGATGGTCTCGTCCAGATCGCGAATCATACGGTTGAAACTTTCTTTTAGCACGGAAATTTCCAAACTGTTCGCCCGGTCGGGCAGCGGTTCGAGCGATCCTCGGTTGATCCGTCGCAGCCGCTTGGCCATGTCGCGGATCGGCCGCACGAGCGTCCAGGCGAAAAAGACGGACAGTCCGAACGCGGCCGCCCATCCGCTCAGGACGGTCGTCACGGCGTTTCGCCCGATTCGGTCGAGGTCGCGGAAGGCGACGTTCGGGCGGATGAACGCCAGCACGCGCCAACCGCTGTATTCGGACTGCGCTTGAAACACGAAGATCGTCTCGCCGCCGTCCGTCCATTTCACCGGCCGGTTCGGTCGGCGTGCGAGTTCGGCGGTAAGCCCGGCGTCGGCTTTCCGGCCGATCTCCTCGGGACGCGTGGAGTAGACGACGCGGCCGAACCGGTCGATGATCTGAACGTCCGCGGCATTGCCGAGCCGGACCGGTCCGACGGCCGACTCGAGCTGGGTGACGGGAAACGCGACGATCAGCAGGCCGCGTTTATCGAGCGTCTGCAAGTCGTTGATTCGGCGAGCACCGATTACCGCCTGGGCGTGGCCGCCGTTCCAGATTGCATCCGAAAACCAAAGCATCCGGCCGCGCCCCTGTTCGACGAGCGGATACCAGGCTTGCCCGGCCATGTCGGCTTCCCGTTTCCATAGAAGCGATGCGGTAACGGACGGAGAGTAAAATCCGCCGCGGACGTCCGTCAGGTGAAGGATGTTCATCGCGCGCATGCCGAGGTATCGGTTCTGGTCGGCGAGAAACCGCGTGATTTCGTAAGCGCTTTTGTCGGTGTTCCGCCCGAATGCGACTTCGGACAAATATTGCTGAAGCGTCGGGTTAAAGGCGACCATTTGCGTGAAATGGTCGTATTCGGTGAATAGGACGTCGAGTTTGCCCATGATTTGCCGGACGGACTCGTTCAGGTAGCGGCCGGCGTTTTCCAAAAGTAGATAAGAGGACGTCTGGTACGACGAATAGACGGCGGCGGCGACGACGGCCAGCAGGATGAACGAGAATCCCGCGATCATCTGGACGAACAGCGGCGTCCTGCGCAGCATGGTCGACCGGCAACCCCCTTTTCGCGTCCGGCGTTAACCAGCGTACCGACCGGTGAAACCGCTGTCAAGGGTGTCGCACGCCCCCGGCGGCAACTTCGCAAAAAAACGACATCCGTCCAAAAAGTATGGCATTTTCTCGCTGGTGTCCGCCGTGCGATACTCAACCGTGAAACCGATTACCATGACGCATGGAAAGGGGAGCGAACGATGCGGAAGCGATGGCTGGCCGTGTTGGCTTGCGCGGCTTTGTTGCTGAACGTTGTTCCGCCGCCGGCGCACGCGGACGGCACCTTGCCGAAGGACGCCCGGGGGCATTGGGCGGCCGGAACGATCGCCAAATGGACGGAGCTCGGACTTTTGACCGGCTATCCGGACGGGACGGTTCGACCGGACCGGCCGTTGACGCGGGCGGAGTTCGTCCGGATCGTCAACACCCTGTTCGGGCTGTCGGCCGGGACGGGCGGCGGATCCGGGACAGGCTCGGGCGGAGGATCGAGCGCAGACTCAGGCGCAAGTTTAGGCGCAGGTTTGGATACGACGTTTGCCGATGTCGCGCCGGATGCGTGGTATGCCGCGGATGTCGCCGCCGCTCGGAAGGCGGGGTACATCGAAGGATATCCGGACGGCCGTTTTCTGCCGGATCGGCCGATTAGCCGCGAAGAAGCGGCTCACATTTTGGCGCGTCTGTTTCGATTGAACGCCGTTTCGGACGCGAAAACGGCTCTCGGCGCGTTCGCCGACGCGGGCGACGTAGCCGCGTACGCCGCATCGGCGCTTGCCGCGATGGCGGAGAAGGGCTATCTACAGGGATTTTCCGACCGGACGCTTCGTCCGAAACAGCCGCTGACGCGGGCGGAAGCGGTGGCGTTGGTCGACCGGATCGTGCCGAACGTGTTGAACCGAAGCGGCGTGTACGGCCCGATCGAGACGGACGGCCGCGTCCTTGTCAATACCGGAGGCGTGACGCTGCGCGACGCTGTTGTGAACGGCGACGTGCTCTTGACAACCGGCGTCGGTGACGGCGACGTCGTGCTCGACGGCGTCCGGATCGGGGGAACGCTGTGGATCGAAGGCGGCGGTGAACACAGCGTTCGGCTGCTGAGATCGACGGTCCGGTCGGTCGTGATCGCGCGGAAGGAAGCTGCCGTCCGGTTTGTGGTGGGGGACGGGACGAGCGTCGATGCCGTCCGCGTCGAGACGAAAGCGACGGTGGAAGTTTCCGGCGACGGGAAGGTAGAGGAAATGCGCATCATGAGCGGCGCGAAGGGAACAAGCGTGTCCGCCGTCGGCGAAATCCGGCGGCTGGTGAATGAGGCGGACGAGGTCGTCGTCAACGGCGCGCGGACCGGCAAAGGGACGATCGGTTCCGTCGCCGGTGGCCGCCCGCCCGCAAGTTCGGCCGGCGATTCGACGGACGTGGCGACGCCGGGCGGCGGATCTTCCGGTGGTTCGGGCGGTTCCGGTCAGCCGATGTGGACGCTCGTCTGGGCCGACGAATTCGACGGGACGGCCTCCCGTCCGGACGCAAACGGCGTCGATCTGGACAAATGGGGATACCAGCTCGGCACCGGCTCGCAGTACGGCCTCGTCGACTGGGGCAACAACGAACAGCAGTATTATCGCGCGGAGAACGCCTATGTACAGGACGGCAAGCTCATCATCGAGGCCCGCAACGACGGTTTCGGCGGCAAGCCGTACACATCCGCGCGGCTGTTTACGCAGCCGACGTTTTCGAAAAAATACGGCAAGTTCGAGGCGCGCATTCGCATGCCGAAGGGACAAGGTTTCTGGCCGGCCTTCTGGCTCATGCCGAAGGACAGCATATACGGCGGATGGGCCGCTTCCGGCGAAATCGACATTATGGAAGCGCGTGGCCGGCTGCCCGGCGAAGTCAGCGGCACGATCCACTTCGGCGGCACCTGGCCGAACAACAAGTCGTCGGGCGCGACTTACCGTTTTCCTGAAGGAACGGACATCGGCGATTTTCACGTCTACAGCTTGGAATGGGAACCCGGCGAACTGCGCTGGTACGTCGACGGGCAATTGTATCAGACGCTCAACAACTGGGACAGCATCGGTCCCGGGCAACCGGCGAAATACGCGTATCCGGCTCCGTTCGACCAGCCGTTTTACATCATTCTTAACTTAGCGGTCGGCGGCAACTTCGACGGCGGCAGGGTGCCCGACGCCTCGATGTTCCCGGCGCGCATGGAAGTCGACTACGTGCGCGTCTACGAGCTGACCGGCCGGCCGTACCGGACGCCGACGGAACCGGTAATCGCGCCGGAGCCGCTGCCCGCCAACGCGAAACAGCCCGTCGACGGCAATCTGGTATACGACGCGCGGTACGAACGTGGCTTTACGGAAATCACGGCGCCGGATACGCCGCTCAACACGCAATATTGGAACTTCGTCCACATCAACACGTTCGGCGGCGCCGGCACCGTCGCGGTCGAAAGCGTCGGCGGCGTCCCGTTCGCGAAAATCAACGTCACTTCGCCCGGCAACGCCGTGCATGCGGTGCAGCTCATCCAGAACGTCACGCTGGGTAAAGGCCGCTGGTACCGGCTGACGTTCGACGCCAAGGCGTCCGCCGACCGATCGATCAGCGTCAAGTTCGGCGGCGGGGCGGAGCGCGGATGGACGACGTATTCCGACGTGTGGGACATTCCGCTTTCCACGCAATTGCAGAGGTATGAAAAAGTGTTCCAGATGACGCGCGACACGGACGTTCTCGCCCGGCTCGAATTCAACGTCGGGCTGAACACGGCCGGCGTCTGGATCGGCAACGTCCGCGTTACCGAGACGACGGCGCCGGACCCGTACCCGGATGGCCCGAAAACGCCGCTGGCCGACGGCAATCACGTGTACAACGGCACGTTCGATCTCGGCCGCATGGACCGGATGACGTATTGGCACTTTGCGACGAACGGCGCGGATGCCTCCGCCTCGGTCGATCCGGATGCGCGCGAGCTTGCCGTCGCGATCCGCGACGCCGGCACGTCGCCGGAGGCGATCGCGCTCGGACAGCCGGGCATCCAGCTGCTCCAGAACAACGCATACCGGCTGACGTTCAAGGCGCGCTCCGACCGGCCGCGCTCGATCCGCGTCGCGCTGCGGAACGCCGACGGCTCGGTCGAGTACGCGGCGCCGGTCGCCGTGCCGCTGACGACGGCCATGGAGACGAAGACGGTCGATTTCGCCATGAACGCCCCAAGCGACGCAAACGGCCGACTCGTCTTCCTGTTCGGCGGTGAGGCCGGCAACGTCTATCTCGACGATGTGAAGCTCGTGCGGACGACGAACAACATCGATCTGACCGGCGTCAGCGTTTTCCCGCTGGTCAACGGCGATTTCGCGCTCGGCCTGGAGGCCTGGAAAACGTACGCGATCGATGGCGGCGCGGCGACGTTTTCCGCCGACGGCGGGGAGGCGCATGTCGCCGTCGCGGGCGCAGGCTCTCAGCCGTGGTCGGTCATGCTGAACCAGGAAAACATGCGGTTTACCGGCGGCATCACGTACGTGCTGTCGTTCAAGGCGCGGTCGTCGGTTCCGCGAACGATCGAGGCGGTCGTCGACGATCCGAACTACCAGCGGTTCCTCAGCCAGAGCGTCCAGCTGACGCCGGAGATGCAGACGTTTACGTACGAATTCCGGCCGGCGACGAACCAGACGCTCAGCCTGAAATTTCTGCTCGGCCAGCCGTCGGGCGCCTCGCCGCTCGGCGCGCACGACATCTGGATCGACGACGTCGTGCTGGAGATGAAGGACGCCCCCGTGATGCGGCCGCCGTACTTGCGGGCGGATCCCGCACGCAACGTCGTCGGCGGGCCGATGGTCGTCTCGTTTACCGACGATCCGGCCTGGCGCGCCGCCGTCCGGTCGGTGATCGTGAACGGCCGGGCGCTGTCTGCTGGACAGTACACGTTGGAAGCGGGCCGTCTCACGATCGCGGGCGACGTGTTCTCCGCGGCGGGGCCGTACACGATCGTCGTCTCCGCCCAAGGCTACGCGGACGCTTCGGTGACCGACACGGTCGTCGCGGACAGCGGCAATCTCGTCGTCAACGGCGATTTCGCCGCAGGCACGAGCGGATGGGGATTCTGGGCGGGCGAAGGCGGAGCCGCATCCGTCAGCGTGCGCGAGGGTGCGGCCGCCGTCGACATCGCGTCGATCGGAACGTTTAATTGGAGTGTTCAGTTTTTCCAGGAAAATATTATGGTCGAAGCTGGCAAAACGTATGAACTGACCTTCCGCGCCTGGTCGACTGTGAACCGCCCGATCCGGCTCGAGTACACCGGACGGCCGACGCCCGAGCGGAAATTCGACATCACCGCCGATTCCGCCGTCGTCTACCGCGACCAATTCGTCGCGTCGGAAAGCGGCGCGCTCAAACTGAATTTCTGCATCGGCAACGTCGATTTTAACGGTCGGACGACGCCCACCGTCACGCAGACCGTCTATTTTGACGACGTCGTGCTGAGAGAAGTCGTCGAGCCGGCCGTGGACAACAACCCGATCACCGACGCTCGGTTCACGAACGACCTGTCCGGCTGGCGCGTCCACAATCAGGGCGATTTCCAGCCGGGGGCGGGCAAGGCGCTGTTCGTCGCAGAAAACGGCGAGGTGAAGGCGACCGTCATTCAGCCCGGCTGGGAGGCGTGGCATATTCAGTTCTATAAGGACGGCGTCCAGCTGACGGCAGGGACGTACCGGTTGACGTTCGACATGCGCGGCGACGTGGAGCGGCCGGTGCTCGTCGAGCTGTCGCAAAACAACGTCCCGGTGGATTCCAAAACGGTGAACGTCCTAACAACGGCGCAGACGTTCGAAGTGCTGCTCAACGTGCCGACGGACGGCGTCTACAAGTTGATGTTCGGGTTCGGGCGCAAGGCCGCCGCGGGAGATCCGAATCCGCAGACGCCGTATAATCTGTATTTGGACAATGTGCGGTTGGTGCCGGCGCCGTAACGTGAGCTGAGGCGGGCCGATCCCGAAAGCGGGGTCGGCCCGTCGGTGTTCGTATTTAATTTGACCGGCCGGGCCGGCCGATGTTCCGAGCGTGGGGGCCGGCGAAGAAGCCGGTCGGGTTTTTTTGCCGATCCGGCAGGAAACACAGGGGCGAGGAGAATTTCGGATGCGTCTTGACCGTCGTCCAGCTCTGAAAATCGCGGTGGTCTTCTCCGCCCTTTGTGCGTTTGTCGTGTCGCCGGGGTTGGCTCTTATTCCGGTTGCCGGGTCGTCGGCGGCTGACGTCGCGACAGGCGCGTCGGGGAAGAGGCCGGTGTTGTTTTCGGCGCTGCCGGCGGCCTGAGCGGTGGCGAGCGGCGGTGCGTCCGGGCAAGCGGTCGATCAGCCGTCCGGTGTGACGTATCGCTGGCACGTGCGCGTAACCGGCGAGCTGGCCGCCTGGCGCGGGGCGGACGCGCGCGGGATCACGCAGGTGTGGGCGGAAGAGATGGCGACGGGGAATGCATTCTGCGGACGACGCCTGCACCGACACCGACTCCGACGCCGTCGCCGACGGACAGCGTGTCGCTCTGGGCGGCCGGACGCGCATATCAAGTGAACGATCAGGTCACTTACGGCGGAGTGATCTATATCTGTATCCAGGCCCACACGTCCCAGCCGAGATGGGAGCCGCCGAATGTGCCGGCGCTGTGGTCGCGGCGATAGCCGACGGTCGACAGGTCATTTTTTCGAAGACTAGAGAACAGACCGCACGCCTTATAAGGTGTGCGGTCTGTTTTTCTTTGCACGCGCCACCCTTCACCTCCCCACGCTGTTGCGGTACTCCTGAGGCGTCATGCCGTACGTCTCCCGGAACAGCTTGATGAAATAACTCGTCTTCGTGTAGCCGAGCCGTTCGGCGATCTCGTAAATTTTCATGCCACCGGATTTCAGCCAGTGGGCCGCGCGTTCCATTTTCATCCGCTGGATGTATTCGTGCAGCCCCTCGCCGGTTTCCATCTTGTAAATTTTCGATAAATAAGACGGGTTCAGGTAGACATGGGCGGCGATCGATTGCAGCGTCGCATCGGCCAGATGGTCGGCGACGTATTGCTGCACTTGCCGGACGAGGTTCGAGCGCGAATACCGGGTTTCCGTCTGGACTTCGTTGCGGTATTTGCCGACGACGCGAAACATCCAGTCGCGGAATTGGCGCGCCGTCCGGAAATTCGGCCCGCGGACCAGCGGCTCGAAGTCGTCGCCGAGCGTCTGTTCCAGCCACCGCTTCCCGTTGTGGACCGAATAGGCTAGGGCGCTGACGAACGTGAAATAAATTTCCAGCATGTGTTCGTGCGAGCCGCCCAGGCGGTGTTCCCAGACGTCCAGTGCGCTTTTCAATTTTTCTTCGAGGGCGTCCCATTGGCCGGTTTCCAAAAGGTGCACGAGCGTCGGGGGGTCGTGCAGCGCGCCGAGCGGTCCGGTTTCGCCCGACCGTCCCGCGGTGTCGCGCCCGGCGACGACGAGCAGTTCCCGCTCGCTGCCGATAAGCCGGCGGAAACCGGATACCGCGCGGTCGTACATGTCGCGCAGGTCGAACGGGAATCGCCCTTGCGGATGAATAAACAGCGAGACGGTTCCTTTCAGGTACACCCGGACGTAATGCTGCAGCTGCGCGGCCTTGCGTTCGAGGCGTTCGGCGAACGAGGCTTCGGCCGAGCCGCCCAACTCCGCCGAGCCGTCCGCATCCGCCGTCCCCTGCGTCGGCGACCGGCTCTGGATGGCGACGGCGAGGTAGCCGTACGGGTCTTTCGCGCTCCAAATCAGAAATTCGTCCGAAAAAATTTCGTCCGCCATTTTCAGCACGGCGTATTCCAAAAGGCCGACGTCGCTGCCGAATCGGGCGTGCAGGTCTTCCTCGATGCGGACGAGGGCGAGGCAGACCGGTTCGCCGATGCGAAACGCTAGACGCAGCCGCTCCAGCTTCTCAGGCGAGACGGCGGACGGCGCGACCCGGCCCTGCAGCAGATCGAGCAGCAGGCCGTTTTGCAACACCGGCAGCATTTCGTTGAACGTCGCTTCCAGGTTTTGATACGAGACCGTCTGCCGCCATTGCTCGTCGAGTTGCCGGAGCGCGCGCCGGACGGCTTCCAGCAGCTGGTCGTCCTCGACCGGCTTGAGCAGGTAGTCGTCGGCCTGGTGGCGGATGCCCGACCGCGCGTATTCGAAATCGCTGTAGCCGGACAAAAGGATGCAGCGGATGTTTTTCCACGACCGGCGGATTTCGCGCATCAGGTCGAGGCCGGACATGCCGGGCATCCGGATGTCGGTGACGACGACGTCGACGGGGTTCGTCCGGACGATGTCCAGCGCCTCGCGCGCCGAGTACGCGCGGTAGACGGCCTCGATGCCGAGTTCGTGCCAGGGCAGGGTTTCCGCCAGGTCGTCGACGAGGTCCGGCTGGTCGTCGACGATGAGAAGTCGGTACACGGATTTACGCCTCCTTCCGGTTCGGCCAGACGACGCGGACGGTCGTGCCGCCGTTTTCGCGCGAGTCGAATTCGAGGCGTGCTTCTTCCCCGAACTGGAGGACGAGCCGCTCGCGGATGTTGCGCAGCGCGCAGCCGGCGTCGTCGCCGGAGGGATGCTCGAGTTCCGCCCGTAAGGCCCGCAGCCGTTCGGCGGACATGCCGACGCCGTCGTCTTCCACCGTCACGATGTTGAGGCCGCCGGTTTGTTCGCCGGCGATGCGCACGGTACCGTCCCGGCCGCTCGGCTCGATGCCGTGGACGACAGCGTTTTCAACGATCGGTTGAAGCAACAGGCGGGGGATTTCGAGCGCGCGCATCGGTTCCGGAACGTCGATCCGGTACGATAGCGACGGGATGTGCATGTTCTGGATTTCCAGGTAGCTTTTGATCAGTTCCAGTTCTTCGCCGAGCGTGACGATCTGGCGCTCGATGCGCGTCGTGTAGCGGTAATATTTGCCGAGATGCGTCGTCAGGCGCAGGACGGAGTCCGTTTTACCGAGACGGGTCAGGCTGCGGATGAGCGCGAAACAGTTGTACAGAAAATGAGGATTGATCTGAGACTGCAGCCACTTCAGGTTCGCCTCGCGCGTGCGCAATTGTTCGGCGTACACTTTGCCGATCAGTTCCTCGATCTCTTCGGCCATCTGGTTGAATTTCAGAAATAAAAAAGCAAATTCGTTGCGCGGCGTCTCCCGGATGCGCGTCGAGTAATCGCCGGCTCTCAGCCGCTGCACGCCGCGAATGAGCGCGGCGATCGGTCGCTGGACGTTGCGGTACAGCCAATGCCCGGCGACGACGCTGAGCGCAAGCAGAAGGGCGACCGAGGCGTAAAACAGGTTGCGGCTGCGGACGATCGGCCGCATCATCTCTTCGAGCGGCACGTAGTCGACGAGCTGCCAGCCGAGGGCGGGCACCGGGACGACGGTGATCAAATATTGCGTGCCGTCCAGCCGGACGACGGCGTCGCGGGCGACGGGCGCCGGGTTCGGCATCAGTTCGTCGCGCACGATGCGCTCGATGCGCGCGCGGTCGGCCGTCCGGTTCGCCAGCCATTCGCCGGTCGGGCGGAACAGGAACGGATCGCCCTGGCCGCCGCGTTTGAGGTCGTCGAGATGTTTGACGAGCGCGTCTTTCGGAAACGAAGCTTCGACGATGAGCGAGGCGCGCGCGAGATCCCGGCTTTTCGTTTCGGGCTTGACGAAATGGCGGACCATGCGCTCTTCCATATAGTCGAGCACGCGGACGCGGCGCGTTTCCCAGACGGGTGTAAACGTTTCGGCAAGTTCTTTCATGTTATACGTGACTTTCCCGGTCGTCGAAACGACGATGTTCGTGTCGGGAACGTAGATCGCGTAGTGGGTGTCCCATCGCCCGGCGACGTTGAGCAGCCGCAGCCGCTCGATGACGCGCAGCTGCTCCTCGTTGCGCTCGTAGGCGTTCGGGATCAGGTCGAGATGGCGCAAATTCTGGATTTCCAGGTCGTCGCTGAGCAACACGGCGAGCGTCGCAATATTTTCGAGGTTCGTGTTGATGTCCTGGGCGAGAAACGACAAGTCTTTCATTTTCAGCGACCGAACTTCCTGTTTGAGCACGTCTGTGCTGACGCGGTAAGAGATCGTGTAAAGCGCCAGAAGCGGCGCAAGCAGCATCAAAATAATCAGGACAATCCGGAAAAACGTGTTTCCCCGCATCGCGTCGATCCGCGCCGCGACTGCCCTCATGATCGCGCGACCCCCCGCTTTTCGCCCCTTGCATCTTCAATTGTCGCACGTACGCAGACCCGTTGTCCACAGTCCGGACGCGATTTCAAAAGATTTTGGCATGAATCCAAAAGACCGGGTCTGTCGCGCCCGGCCGCCCGCCTGATACAATCGGAGTGCGACGCCGAATGCGAATGTAAGACGGAACTCAGGCGGGGAAAGGACCGGGAAAAGCCGTGTTCAGGGAGAAATGGTCCAGAACGTGGCCGTTCCACGTGATGTTGTGGCCGGCCTGCGCGCTGACGCTCGTGTTTGCCTACGTACCGATGGCCGGGCTCGTCATGGCGTTTCAAGATTTCAAGCCGGCCAAAGGCATCTGGCACTCGCCGTTCGTCGGACTGAAGCATTTCGAATTCATGTTCGACTATCCGGACAGCCGGCAGGTCATCATCAACACGCTGGTCATTTCCGTGCTGAAAATCGCGTTCGGTCTGCTCGTGCCGTTCGTTTTCGCCCTGCTGTTGAACGAGGTGCGGCGGATACTGTTCAAGCGGGTCGTGCAGACGATCGTTTATTTGCCGCATTTCATTTCGTGGGTCATTCTCGGCGGCATCTTGACCGACATGCTCGGCACGGAGGGCATCGTCAACCGAACGCTGAAACAGCTCGGCTTAAAACCGGTGTTCTGGCTCGGCGACGGCGACTGGTTCCGGTTTACGGTCGTCGTCAGCGACATCTGGCAAAATTTCGGCTTCAACGCGATCGTGTTTCTTGCGGCGCTGGCCGGCGTCAATCCTTCGCTGTACGAGGCGGCGGAAGTCGATGGCGCCGGGCGGTGGAAACAGACGCTTTACATCACGATTCCCGCGATGCTGCCGATCGCGGTCGTCGTCGGGACGCTTTCGCTCGGCAACATTTTGAACGCCGGGTTCGACCAGATTTTCAATCTGTACAATCCGCTCGTCTACGACAAGGGCGACATCATCGACACGTTCGTGTACCGGACGGCGATTCTGAACAGCCAATACAGTTTCGGAACGGCGGTCGGCATGTTCAAGTCGGTCATCGGTCTTATCCTGATCGTCGCCGCCTACCGTCTCGCCTACCGGTACGCGGGCTACAAAATTTTCTGACGGCGGGGAGCGCAACATGTACTACCGCACTTCCGGATACCGGCTGTTCGAGGCGATCAACTACGCGTTGCTGACGGTCGTCAGCCTATCGTGCCTGCTGCCGTTCGTTCACATTCTCGCGGTCAGTTTCAGCGGCAGCGCAGCGGCGAACGCCAACCTCGTCGGCCTCGTGCCGATCGATTTCAACTGGGAAGCGTATCGCAAAACGATCGGCAACCCCAATTTCATCAATGCGCTGGTCGTCGGCGTCGAGCGGACGCTGCTCGGCACCGCGGTGTCGATGACGGTGATGACGCTGGCGGCGTATGCGCTGTCGAAGGACGCACACGGCTTTTCCAGCCGCGTGGCGTACGCGTGGTTTTTCGTGTTCACGATGCTGTTTAACGGCGGCATCGTGCCGATGTACATGCTGATCCGCGGCATCGGCCTCATGAACTCCATTTGGGCGCTCGTGCTCCCGGTCGCGGTCAACGTCTTCAACATGGTACTCTTGATGAACTTTTTCCGCACCGTGCCGCGCGAATTGGAAGAAGCGGCGCTCATCGACGGCAGCGGCCATTTCCGCACGCTGGCGACGATTTACCTGCCCGTCTCGCTGCCCGCCGTCGCGACGATCACGCTCTTCACGATGGTGTTCCACTGGAACTCGTGGTTCGACGGACTGCTGTATATTTCGGATTATCGGAAGTACCCGCTGTCGACGTTTTTGCAGACGATCATCGTCCAGCAAGATTTCAACAAGGTCGACTTGGACGTCAACGAGCTGAAAAATATTTCCCAGCGCACGGTGAAGGCCGCGCAGATCTTCATCGGTACGCTGCCGATTTTGCTCGTCTATCCTTTTCTTCAGAAATATTTCGTCAAAGGCATCGTGCTCGGCGCCGTCAAGGAGTGAACCGTCGTCAAAGAGTAAAGGGAAAGGCATAGATCAAAATTAAAGGGTATTTATTCAGTCGATCTCTTTATTGTATATTGAAAACGCAATCTACAACAGGGGGATGAACCGAGATGAAACGATGGTTGACCGCAGTCATGGTCGCGGCGCTCGCGCTCGGGCCGGTCGCCTGCGGCAAGTCCGGGGAAAGCGGCGGACAGGCGCAGTCGAGTCCGGCGCAATCGAGTTCGGGGCAGGGCAACGCGCCTTCGGCCGACGCCATCGCCAAAGCAACGTTTAAGTACGATCCCGCGATCACGCTGACCACGGTGGCGGGGCTCAACGCGAACGCTGCCATTTTCAAGCAAGGCGAGACGATCGAGGACAACGTCCATACCCGGCTGATCAAGGAACGACTCGGCATCGACATCAAGTACAACTGGGTCGTCACCAACACCAACGACGCTTATAAGACGAAGCTGCGGCTGATGCTGTCTTCCGGCGAAAAAATGCCGGACGTCGTCGCCTACCGCGGTGACATGGAAACCGTCCATCTCTTGATCGACTCCGGCCAGTTCATGGCGGTCGACGAACTGGTCGAAAAATACGCCCACCCCGAATATAAAAAGGGCTTGGAGCTCGATCCGACGATCTGGTATCCGATCACGCGCAACGGCAAGAAAATGGCGCTGCCGATTCTCGACTACGCCTACAACGACAACCACGTGCTGTGGATCCGGGAAGACTGGCTCAAAAAACTGAACCTGAAGGCGCCCGAGACAATCGACGAAATGGAAAAAGTGATGGACGCCTTCGTCAACGGCGACCCGGACGGCAACGGCAAAAAGGACACGTGGGGTCTGGCCGTCGGTTTCAAGAACGGCTTCAACAACTGGATGACCGACATCGGTTTTCTGTTCGGCGCCTACGGTACGATGCCGGGGCAATGGAACTTGGTGAACGGCAAGTTGGAACACGGCTCGATCAATCCGGCCGCCAAACAGGCGCTGGCGACGCTCCGCAGATGGATGGAAAAAGGGTATATTCCGCAGGACGCCGCAATGAAAGACGAAGTGCAGGGCGCGGAATATTTCACGAGCGGACGCGCGGGCATGATCGTCGGCCGCAACTGGCTGCCGGCCTGGCCGTTCGGCGACCTCGAGAAAAACGTGCCGACCGCCGAATACAAGGCGTACCCGCTGCCGGCCGGACCCGACGGCAAACGCGGCGCCGCGGGCGGCAACCCGCCGGTCAACGGCTATCTGTTCATCAACAAGGACGCGAAACATCCGGAAGCCGTGCTGCTGTATTACAACTGGTTCTTTGAAAACACGGCGAACCCGAAGCCGGGCAGCGAATTCGAATACGGTTTCGCCAAAGGTTACGACTACGCGATCGCGCCGGACGGCACCGTCATCCGGTCCAATACGGAGGCGAAAAAATATCCCGAGCTGTTCCCCGGCGTCGATCTGAACAACTCGCTGCCGAACCCGCTGTTCTACACGATCACGTACGAAGGCGCGCGTATTCCGACGTTGTACGCCGACGCGCTCGTCAAAGTCGCAAACGGCGGCAAGCCGGAGACGCCGTACGAAAAGGCGGAAATCGCCAGCCGCAAGCCGCAGAACATTTACGCAATGAAAGTCGTCATGGATTATAAGGACGCCGTCTACAAAAACTATTACACCGGTCCGATCACCGACACGATGGCGAGCAAGAACGAGCTGCTCAACAAGCTGCTCAACGAAACCTACAACAAGATCATCTACGGCCAGGCGCCGCTTGAGGCGTTCGACACGATGGTGCAGAACTGGCTCAAGTCCGGCGGCGAGCAGATCACGAAAGAAGTCAACGACTGGTACGCGAAAGTGAGCCAGCGCTGACGAGGAGGGAGAAGGCCTTTCCGCTCAAGGAGCGGGAAGGCTTTTTTATCGTGACGAAAAAAACTGTCGCACGCCGTCGACTCAATGGTATAATCTTGTCTATAACCGATTGCATAACCGGTTCGGGTTACGGCGAGGGGATGACGCGTGGCAGAAGACGTGATCCGGCCTTTTGTCGAATCCGCCTGCATGGTGATCGAACAGGTGATACAGGTGCGGCCGAACGTTGCTCGGACGGCGGACAGGCCGTCGGCGGAGGCGGCCGACCGGTTTCGCGTCGTCGTCGGCTTTGTCGGCGAACTCACCGGCGACGTCGTGCTTGGCTTGCGCGAAGAGGTGGCGCTTCGGCTGGCGTCGGCGATGATGGGCGGATGGGAGTTGTCAGGTCTCGACGACATGGGCAAAAGCGCGATTTCGGAACTCGGCAACATGATTTGCGGCAACGCCTGCGTGTCGCTGTCGAACCAGGGCCGGTCCGTCAATCTGGAACCGCCCCGACTGCTTTCGCCCGGAGACGCGCCGGAAGTGCCGGGACAGCAGGCGTATTCGGCGTTTCTCCGCGTCGAATCGATGGGCGAGATCGAGATTTTCGTGCGCTTATACGCGTGAAAAAGGCGGGGGATCGGCCTTGTCCGATATCGGTTTGTCCGACGTGTGGCACATCGGTTACGCGGAAATGACGTTCCGCCTGGTGCTGGCGCTCGCGCTGGGCGGGCTGATCGGCTTCGAGCGGGAATGGGGCGGCCATCCCGCGGGTTTTCGGACGCACATTCTCGTCTGTCTCGGCTCGGCGGTCGTCATGCTGTTGTCGGAATACGGTTTTTCCCAGTTCGCGGCGGAGCCGAACGTGCAGATGGACCCCGCGCGGCTGGCGGCCCAAGTGATCAGCGGCATCGGTTTTCTCGGCGCGGGCACGATTTTGCGCACCGGGTTCACGATTTCCGGACTGACGACCGCCGCTTCGCTTTGGGTCGTCGCGGCGATCGGCCTTGCGGCCGGGGCGGGCTTCTACTATGGGGCGGTCGTGTCGACCGTGCTAGCGGTCATCAGCCTGTTTTTTTTAAATAAATTAGAAAAAATATTTTCTCAAGCCAAAAAGGAACGCGAAGTGATCGTTCGTTTTCGGCGCGGAACGCCCGCTTTGAGCGGCGTCGTGGCGCTGTTTGCCGGATCGGGCGTGCAGATTTCGAAACTGACGGTCGAAAGCGACGATGAAGCGGATATCGAGGTCGCCCACATGCTGGTGAAAGTCAAGGTCAAAAACGCTTGGCGGCCGGAGCAGCTGACCGCAGAACTGCTGTCGGTCGAAGGCGTGGTTGGGGCGGAACTGCCGGGCGGCGGCGCGTGAACGGCCGGCCGCTCTCGGCCCGGTGCCGCCGGAAAGTCGGCCCGGGTTCGCCGTCGCGGGGCCATCGGGCTTTAAGTCGCGCGGAGCGTCGACCCTTGCCGGAGCCAGTTCGCGACCGATTCCGGCGCAAGCGGCGGGCAGATGAAGTTGCCCTGCGCTTCGTTACATTTGCGCACTTGCAGGAAGGAAAGCTGGTCGTCGGTTTCGACGCCTTCGGCTACGGTCCTTAGATTCAGCCGGCGGCCGAGCGCAATGATCGTTTTCGTGATCGCCGTGTCTTTCGGCCCGTGCGGGACGTCTTTGATGAACGAACGGTCGATTTTCAGACGATCGATCGGAAAACGTTTTAAATCTTGCAGCGACGAAAAGCCTGTTCCGAAGTCGTCGATGGCGATGCGGACGCCGAGATCCTTCAGGCGGCGCAGTTTGGCCGCTGCGGCATCGGCGTCGGGCATCATGGCGCTCTCCCGCAATTCGAGCTCGAGACAGTGCGGCGCGATCGACGTTTCGCGCAACACGGCTTCGACGGTTCCAACGAAATCATCCCGTTGAAACTGAATCGACGAAATGTTGACGGAGACCGGGATATCCGTCCCGTATTCGGCCCGCCATTGCTCGACTTGCCGGCAGGCGGTGCGCAAAATCCATTCTCCGAGCGGCACGATGAATCCCGTCTCCTCGGCGACGTCCAAAAATTCCATCGGCGTTACGATGCCCCGCTCGACCGTCTTCCAGCGAAGCAGCGCTTCCATTCCCGTCAACGTTCCTTCCGACAGTTCGATCCGCGGCTGATAGTACAGCACAAATTCGCCGCGTTCCATGCCTTTTCTTAGGTTGAGCTCGGTCCAAAGCCGTTTGCGCGCTTCCTCGTTCATTTCCGGCCGGAAAAAGCAGTATCCGTTGCGCCCGCGCCGCTTGGCCTGATACATGGCGGCGTCGGCGCGGTGGATGAGCAGGTCGAGCTCTTCGCCGTCGCGGGGATAAAGGCTGATGCCGATACTGGCCGACACGACGAGCTCGTGTTCGCCGACGGCGAACGGACGGGAAATTTCGCCCAGCAGCCGCTCCGCGAACGTTCTGGCGTCGGACTCGCCGGCAACGTCCGCTACGATGAGCAGAAACTCGTCGCCGCCGATGCGGCAGACGTGATCGCCGTCGCGCAGACAAGCTTTCATGCGATCGGCCGTCGCCTTGACCAGTTCGTCTCCGGCGCGGTGGCCGAACGTGTCGTTGATGTTTTTGAACCGGTCGAGATCCAGAAACAGGATTGCCGTCGAATGCCCTCGGGATTCGGAAGTCCTTTTCTTTTCCTGCCAGATCCGGCTGATCATCTGGCGGTTCGGCAATTCGGTCAGCGGATCGAAATAAGCCTGTCGTTCGGCGTGTTGAAGCGCGGCGACGGAGGCAGACACCGATCGGTAAAATTTCCCGAAAACCCAAATTTCCAACGCAATCGCCGCGGTCGTCGCGACGGCAATGCCGGTCCGATAAACCGCCAGACGTTCCAGGCTTCGTGCAAGATCGCTTTCCAATTCCGCAAGCACGTTTGCGGAAAGGCGGAAAACCGCTTTGGCCGCCGCGTCGGTCAAAGCGGCGCGCGCGCCGGGTTCTGACGGGCGCCGAACGGCGTCGGCGAAACGCTCAATCTCGGCAAAATAAAAAGCGGCCGTCCGATTTTCCAGAGGAAAGCGAGATTTCGCTGTCTCCAGAGATAAAACCACTGATTCCGCGGAAACCGGCATTCCCGATGCGAACTGGCGGAAATATTCCAACAGAACCGGCACGTCTTCCAACACGAATCCGAGCTGCCGACTGCGTTCGAAAAACCGTTCGGCTCCGACGCCGATCGTCATGGCCGTCTCGTTTCCAAGCAAAAAAAGATGCCTTTCTACCAAAAAGACAAAGCGGTCGATTTCATCCACAGACATCGTTTGAGAGCGATTTTTCAAATCCTGGATTAAAGAAAAAACAAAATTCCACCGTTTTATCGTCTCGGGGGCGAGCGGAAGCATGCGGTGAAGCTTCTCGATTTCGACGATCGCCTGTTCCGTCCGGACTTGTTCCTCGGCAAGCACGCTGCGGGCGTTCGGATCCCTTTCCGATAGGGCGTGGAACAAACGCCCTTGCTGATATATTCGCTCCGCCAGCGCAACGGTCTGACCGATATAACGAATCGCTTGTTGTTGGCGGCGCTCGGCCGCCATCTCCCTGTCGATGCGGTAGAACAACAGGGCACCGATCGCCAAAACCGGCAAAACGGACAGGACGCCGACGACCCATAGCTTCTTTTTCATGGCGGGACGTTTCATACGTCATCTCCCGTTGCGGATGAACGCTGAAGGGCTGCTAAAAATTATTATAAAGGAAAACAACAAAATTTGAAAACCGCCGCTTCGCCCCCCCCTTAAACCGGACCGATCCGTCGAATTTATGTGACGGAGGAAAAATCATGATCCGTCGAGAGGTGATCGTCCATGAAACGCGTATGGCTGCGGAGACTCGCGGCCGCCGGTCTGGCGCTCGTGCTGGCGGCGGGAAGTTCGGCGGCGTGGGCGAAGTCGGAAGGCAAGGGAGGAAAAGGACGGGAAAACGACGACGATGACGATCGGCAGGAGCGCGTCGTTAAGTTCGGCAACGGTCGTTTCGGCGATCTGGATTTGAATTTTTCCGACCTCGACGAGGCGGACTGGGCGTCCCGCTATATTTTGAGCTTGGCGGCGCGGCGCGTGTTCGACGGCTATAAAGAAGGCGGTTTCCGTAAGTTTAAGCCGAATCAGCCGGTCACGCGCATCGAGGCGATTGCGGCCGCCGTCCGGTTGATGGGGCTCGAGGAAGAGGCCCAAGCCAAAAAAGATGCGAAAATCCCGTTCAAGGACGCGGGGAAAATTCCGTCCTGGGCCACAGGTTACGTCGCGGTGGCGTACGAGCACGACCTGTTCCTGGAAACGGAAACGGCGGTGCAGCCGCTTAAACCGGCCGATCGACTCTGGGCGACGGTGTTGCTCGTCAAGGCTCTGAATCTGGAACAAGAAGCCGAAGCGAAACAAAACGTCGAACTGCCGTTTAAGGACGCGCAGGACATTCCGCCGGCGTTGCGCGGCTATGTGGCGGTGGCGGTCGAACGCGGACTGATCAACGGTTACGACGACAAAACGTTCAAGCCGAACAAACCCGTTTCGCGCGCCGAACTTGCCGCCCTGCTCGACCGAACGGACAACCAGCTGCCGGACTCGCAGGACACGATCCGCGGCATGATCGCGCAGCCGATCGCGGACAACAAGCTGGTGTTGCAGCGCGGCGGCGAGACCGTCACGCTGAACGTCGATCCGAACACATTCGTATTTAAGGGCGGCGCGCGCGCGACATTGGCGGATCTCCGCGTCGGCGATACGGTAAAAGTGCGGCTTTATCAGAATACCGTCATCCTGATCGAAGTGGTCGGCCCGGCGCAGCCTTCGCAGCAGGCGTTCACGGTGACGGGGCTTTACGTCTCGTCGACGCTGAATTCCCGCGGCCAGCTGAGCACGATCACGATTTCGCGCAGCGTGTACGACGCGACGTACGGGCAGCAGACGCCGCAGCTGGCTGTGTATCCGGTGTCGTCGAACGTCCAAATCGTCGGCGATCCTTCGCTCCTCATTCCCGGACGCACCGTCGAACTCAAGGGCCGTCAGAACGTTGTCGAACAGGTCACGATCAAATAAGGCTGTTTTTGGGCCGCTCCTCCGAACTCGGCCTGAGCCGGCCGGCGTTCGGTGCGGGCGTTTTTTTTTCGGAATCACTGGACGAAAAACGGCGGGACATGTATCGTTATGTGCGGGGGGGGGACGCCGTGGGAGCGGGCGATCGTGCTTATTGGGTCGAAACGTTGTGCCGTATCGCCGAGCCGGTGCTCGGCGCTCTGGCGGAACGGAAGCTGAAGGCGAGCATGCCGGTCGAGGCGTCCGACGCCGGACGCGCCGCCTATACGCATCTGGAGGCGCTCGGGCGGGTCCTTGCCGGTATCGCGCCGTGGCTAGAAAACATATCGGTCCCGGCGCAATGCGAGGAAGGGCGTCTGCAACGCCGGTTCGCGGATTTGGCGCGCCGGGCGATCGACGCGGCGACCGATCCGGATTCGCCGGACTTCGTCAATTTTACCGAAGGCGACCAGCCGATCGTCGACGCGGCGTTTCTGGCGACAGCGGTGCTCCGTGCGCCGCGCGAGCTGTGGGAGCATCTGGACGGACGCGTCCGCCGCAATTTGGCCGATGCTCTAGAGGCGACACGTACGCGTAGACCGCATTTCTCCAATTGGTTGCTGTTCGCCGCCGCGATCGAGGCTGCGCTGTGCCGGATGGGGCGGGCGTGGGACCCGATGCGGGTGGACTATGCGCTGAAACAGCACGACCAGTGGTACGTCGGCGACGGCGCGTACTCCGACGGCCCGGAGTTTCATTGGGATTACTATAACAGCTTCGTCATCCATCCGCTGTTGCTCGAAGTGCTCGATGCCGTCGGCGACCGGTACGACGACTGGAAGGCCATGCGCGACAGGGAACGACGGCGTTCGATGCGGTATTCGGCGGTGTTGGAGCGGTTGATCGCGCCGGACGGAACGTTCCCACCGATCGGTCGGTCGATCGCGTACCGGTTCGGCGCCTTCCACGCGTTGGCCGCCGCCGCGCTTCGCCGAGAGCTCGACCCCTCGCTTGCGCCCAATCAGGTGCGGTGCGCGCTGACCGCCGTCATCCGGCGGACGCTGGAGGCGCCGGGCAATTTCGACGAGAACGGTTGGCTGCGAATCGGACTGTGCGGGCATCAGCCGTGGCTCGGCGAGCGATACATTTCGACGGGAAGCCTTTATTTGTGCGCGACGGTGTTTTTACCGCTCGGACTGCCGCCGGACGATCCGTTCTGGCAGGGCGAGGCCGACTGGACGTCGAAACGGCTCTGGTCGGGCGGTTATGCGCCGATCGATCGGGCGATGACGGAGTTCCGGGGGTAACGACTCAAGATGCCGCTTGATTTTTTCGGCTACGACATGTTCGAATGGTTCAGCGTGATCGGGACGATCGCTTTTGCTGTCAGCGGAGCGATTGTGGCGATGGAAGAGGAATACGACGTTCTGGGCGTGTTCGTCCTGGGGCTGGTGACCGCGTTCGGCGGGGGCGTCGTGCGCAATTTGCTGATCGGCGTGCCGGTGACGACGCTGTGGGAACAGGGATTGTATCTGAAAATCGCCGTCGCCGCCATGGCGTTGACCCTCGTAGTGCCGACGCGATGGATTCATCGGTGGAAAAGTTGGGGGTCGTTTTTCGACGCGATCGGGTTGTCGGCGTTCGCGATCCAGGGCGCGCTTTACGCCGTGCAGATGGGGCTGCCGCTCGGCGCGGCGATCGTGGCAGCCGTTTTGACGGGCAGCGGCGGCGGGATCATTCGCGATTTGCTGGCCGGCCGCAAGCCGCTCGTCCTGCACGATGAGATTTACGCCTTCTGGGCGATTTTGGCCGGGGTCGCGGTCTGGCTCGGCTGGTCGGAGACGCCGGGGCAGCTGTTTGCGCTGTTTTTGGCGGTGGTGGCCATGCGGATGCTGTCCGTGCATTTCCGGTGGCGGTTGCCGCGCCGCTCGCTGCGCGGACGGACCGGCGGCGGCGCGAAGGCGTGACGCGGGGGAAAAGCTGAGGTATAATCGGAATCAAAAGCGCGGCTTTTTTCAGAACCCTTCGGCTTTGGCCGCGGGGAGGTTTTCGGGAGCGGGATGCGCGAATGAAAGCGACGATCTACGATGTGGCTCGGGAAGCGGGGGTTTCGATCGCTACCGTTTCCCAGGTGATCAATGGTAAAGGGAAGATCAGCGAAGAGCGAAGAAGAGAAATATTGAAAATAATGGAAAAACTAAATTACCAACCGAGCGTCATTGCGGCCGCTTTGACGGGGAAAAAAACGTATACGCTCGGTTTATTGGTTCCGGATATCGCCAACCCCTTCTTTGCGGAGTTTGCCCGCGCTGTGGAAGACGAAGGTCATAGGGTCGGCTACAATCTTATTTTTTGCAGTACGGACAACCGGGAGGATCGGGTCGAACGCTATCTCACGCTGTTCAGGCAAAAAAAAGTCGACGGCGTTATTATCGGAACCGGAATTGAAAATGATAAATTGCTGAACCCCCTGGTGCAACAGGGGGTTCCGGTCGTACTGTTCGCGCGCGAGGCGCCGGACTTGCCGGTTCACACGGTGGTGGTGGACGACGCAGGCGGCGGAGCGTTGGCCGCGCGGCATCTGGCGGAGCTGGGCCATCGCCGGTTTGGGGTTTTGGCCGAGTCGCCCAAGATTTCAAGCAGCCGCGAGCGTATCCGGGGATTTCGTGCCGCCGTCGAAGAAGCCGGATGCGAATTGCCCGACAAATTTGTCGCGCATTGCGGCCCGTCGGTTTCCGACAGCAAACGTTATGCACTCGATCTACTGCTTCGTTCCGACCGTCCGACCGCGCTTTTTTGCTGCAACGATCTGCTGGCGATCGGCGCCCTGCAGGCCGCCCGTGAGATCGGGCTTCGCGTGCCGCAGGACATTTCCGTGGTCGGATTCGACGATACGATTCTCGCTTCGGTGTCCGATCCGCCCTTGACGACCGTGGCGCAACCGATCGAAACGATCGGCAAAATCGTCATCGATTTGCTGGTCAACCACGGCGACTCCGAAAAACGCCGGATCGTGCTGCAGCCGGAATTGAAAATTCGCCATTCGACTTCGTCCCCCGGCGGACGTCGACCGAGCGGACGCCGTCCTTCTCCGACAACCGGTCGAGAAAACAGCGGACCGTCTGCGGACGGTCGAACATTGCGACAAACCGCAGACTGACGCCGTGCTCTTCCGGCAGGACGACCATATGTCGGACGATCATGCCGCGCTCCGGCAACGCTTCGGCGATTTCGCCGATGCCGCCTGCGCCCGCCGCGATGCGCACGGTGATCTCGTATTCTTCCCGACCGCGTTTCCACAGTTTTTCCCATTTGTTCAGAAAGAACAGGCTGACGAACGCAAGCCCCGTCGCCAAGAACGCTGCGTAGTACATCCCCGCGCCCGCGGCCAGCCCGATGCCGGAGACGACCCAGATCGACGCGGCGGTCGTCAGTCCGGAGACGAACGGCCCCGTGCGAAGGATGGCTCCGGCGCCGAGAAAGCCGATACCGCTGATCACTTGAGCGGCCAGTCGGGCGGGATCCATCCGCACGTTCGGTTCGGCCGCGAATTCCGAAAACCCGTAAATCGACAGCACCATGACCAGAGCGGAACCGAGGCTCACCATGATGTGCGTGCGGAACCCCGCCGGATGGTTGTTCCATTCCCGTTCCAGGCCGATCAGGCCGCCGAGCGCGGCCGCCGCGAGCAGCCGGACGGTCAGCTCGCCGGGATGGATGTCCCATACGTTCATCTCGAATCACTCCAGCAGCCACGCGTGATCCGGGTCGTTGTGGATTTTCCACGCCCGCCGCGGCCCCGCCATGACGTTCAGATAGTACGCGTCGTAACCAGGCGGCGCCGCGACCGTATGATAACCGCGCGGGACGAGCACGAGGTCGCCGTTTCGGACGGTCATCGTTTCGTCCAGCGACCGGTCTTCCGTGTAAACTTTTTGGACGGCGAATCCGTGTTCGGGTTTGATCCGAAAATAGTATGTTTCTTCTAGAAATGATTCGTCCGGCCATGCATTGCGGTCGTGTTTGTGCGGCGGATAACTCGACCAATGACCGTTCGGCGTATAGACTTCCACGACAAGCAACGAGGCGGCCGGTTCGGTTTCGGGCAGAATATGGTGAATCCGACGCCGGAAATGCCCGCGTCCGCGGATTTCCACGCCGACGGCGGACGGCGGAATGAGCCGCGCCGCGAAACCCGCCTTGCCGGGAGCCGAACAGACGGCCAGTTCCAGCTCGGTAAGCGCGGTCACGGAAAACCAGTCTTCGGCCGGAATGTAGACGGAAAACGGCGGCGTTTCCTCAAACACGTTCATGCGCTGCCCGATGCCGTTGAACCGTCCGTCGGAGGTGCGGACGTCGGCTTTTCCGCTAAGCAAGACCGCGCAATATTCCCGCTCTCCGGTCGGTTGTTCGAAAGACCGGCCGGGCTTCAGGCGAACAACGCGGAATCCGACGTGACGCCAGCCGGCGGATTCGGGCGTTACCGAAAGCACCGTCCCGTCTTCGCCGGGTTCGGCGGCGGGGCGGACGATCAGGTCGGCCATGCCGGCACCTCCTTCAGATGGACGGGACGCTTTTGTTGAAACGACATTTTGGCCGCCAGAGCGATGCGTTCGGCCTGTAAACCGTCGCGGCCGTCGACCGGAACCGGCCGGTTTTCCGCAAGGCACTCGACGAATTCCCGCACTTCTTCGAAATAAGCGTCCTGGTACCGCTCGAGGAAAAAGTAGAGCGGTTTGGCGCGGAAAACTCCTCCTGCCGACATCGTCCGGACCGTGTTCGGGTATTCGTTGTCCGCCGTGACGCACCCTTCGGCCCCGAATGCCTCGACGCGCTGGTCGTAACCGTAGACCGCCCGCCGGCTGTTGTCGATAACGCCGAAAGCGCCGTTTTCGAAGCGAAGAACGACGACCGCGGTATCGGTGTCGCCGTATTTGCCGAACACCGGATCGATCAAGACGCCGCCTTGCGCGTATACTTCTTCCACTTCGCTGGCCGCGAGAAACCGCGCCATGTCGAAGTCGTGGATCGTCATGTCCATGAACATGCCGCCGGACGACCGAATGTAGGCTTCGGACGGTGGAGCCGGATCGCGCGACGTAATTTTGAGCAGGTGCAGGCGGCCGATCGTTCCGCCGGAGATGTTCGCTTTGACGGTTCTGAAATTTCGGTCGAACCGGCGGTTGAACCCGATCTGAAGCTTGACGCCCGCTCGAGCGACCGCCTCAAGGGCGGTGATCGTGTCGTGGACGTCCATGCTGACCGGTTTTTCGCAAAAAATATGTTTGCCGGCTTGGGCCGCCTGCCGGATCAGCGGCACGTGCGTGTCCGTCGGCGAACAGATGAAGACCGCGTCGACGTCGGGGCGAGCCAACACGTCCGCGCTGTCGCACGTGACGTGCGGGATGCCGCGTTCGGCGGCCCAGGACCGCAGTTCGTCGCCCGCGTAAAGGTCGCAGACGGAAACGACGTTTGCACCGGGCAGACGAAGCAGGTTTTCCGCATGAATTTTGCCGATCCGTCCCATGCCGATGATGCCGATGCCGATTTTTTTCATGTCGCATGTCCTCCCGCTTTGCCGGAACAGCCGAACAGCCGGATTTTGGCCCGGACCGTCGCTTGAACCGCTTCTTTGGCCGCAGACAGGTACGCCCGCGGATCGTAAACGTCGGGATGTTCGGCGAGATAACGCCGAACGGACTCGGTAAAAGCGATCTGGTTGTCCGTATTGACGTTGATTTTGGCGACTCCGAGCGATATCGCGCGCCGCACGTCTTCGTCGGGTAACCCGCTTGCGCCGTGCAGCACGAGGGGAAGCCCGGTGCGCGCGCGGATTTCGCGCAAACGGTCGAAGCCGAGCTTCGGCTTGCCGCGGTAAGGGCCGTGGGCGGAGCCAACGGCGGGCGCGAGGCAGTCGACGCCCGTCTCGGCGGCGAGCCGCGCGCATTCGTCTGCCGAGGCGTACGACGCTTCGGCGTCGTCGACGGCGATGTCGTCTTCGCGACCGGCGATGAGGCCGACTTCCGCCTCCGCCGACGCGCCGACGGCGTGGGCGGCCAGGACAACTTGCCGCGTGATGTCGATGTTTCGGTCCAGAGGCTGCCGGGAAGCGTCGATCATCACCGACGTGAAGCCGGACCGAAGCGCCTGCAGGCACAGTTCGTAACTCGGCGCATGGTCCAGATGCAGGGCGACCGGTACCGTGATACGAAAATGGTCGATCAGCGCCCGCACCATCGACGCGATGCAGCGAAAACCGCCCATGTAAGGAACATAGGACGGGCTGACCCCTAAGATAACCGGAGCTTCTTCTTCCTGGGCGCCGAGCAGGATCGCCTGGGCGAATTCGAGATTGTTCAGCGTAAACTGGCCGACGGCGTATCCGCCCTCGAGCGCCTTTGTCAGCATGGCGTTCAGCGGGACGAGCGCTACCATCGCGCGGTCACCATTTTTTTGCGTGTATAGAATTCGACGCCGTCCATGCCGTTGGCGTGAAGGTCGCCGTAAAACGAATGTTTCCAACCCGAAAACGGGAAAAACGCCATCGGGGCCGGAACGCCGAGATTGACGCCCAGCATGCCGGCGTCGATCGTTTCGCGAAATTTCCGGACATTGCTTCCGTTCCGGGTGAAAATGCAGGCGCCGTTGGCGAATTTCGACCGGTTGGCCAGATCGATCGCCTCCTCCAGCGTATCCACTCTGACGATGCTGAGAACGGGCGCGAAAATTTCGTCCTGCCAGATTTGCATGTCGCACCGGACGTGATCGAATAGAGTCGGGCCGATAAAATAACCCCGGGACTCGACCGCGGCGTCTTTGCGGCCGTCGCGGACGAGCAGCGCGCCTTCCTTCTCGCCGATTTCGATGTACCGAATCGTCCGTTCCTTGTGGGAGCGGCGGATGACCGGGCCGAGAAAAACGCCTTCCTCCAGGCCGTTGCCGATGACGAGCCGGTCGGCCGCCTCGACCAGCCGCCGGACCAGTTCATCGCCGATGCCGCCGACGGCAACGACGACGGAGCAGGCCATGCACCTTTCCCCGGCGGATCCGAAGGCGGCGTTGATGATTTCACGGACCGCCAGGTCGAGGTCGGCGTCGGGCATGACGATCGTGTGGTTTTTCGCGCCGGCCAGCGCCTGGACGCGTTTGCCGTGGGCGGCGGCGGTTTTATACACATATTCGGCTACTGGCTGAGAACCGACGAACGAGACGGCCTTGATGTCCGGATGCGCGAGTATCGCGTTGACGACGTCGCGGGCGCCGTGGACGATGTTGAGAACGCCGTCCGGCAGCCCCGCTTCCCGGAACAGTTCCGCCAGCCGGTTGGCCAGAAGCGGCGTTCGTTCCGACGGCTTCAGGACGAACGTATTGCCGCAGACGATCGCGAGCGGAAACATCCAGCACGGCACCATCATCGGGAAATTGAACGGCGTGATGCCGGCGACGACCCCGAGCGGATAGCGATACATGCCGGATTCCAGATTCGTCGCGATGTCCGGAAGCTGCCTGCCCATCATCAGCGTCGGCGCACCGGCGGCGAATTCGACGCATTCGATGCCGCGCTGGACTTCGCCGTAAGCTTCGGCGTAACTCTTGCCGTTCTCCGTCGTGATCATCCTCGCCAGTTCTTCCCAGTGCTCCACGAGCAGCTGCTGGTATTTGAACAGGATGCGCGCCCGGCGCGGCACCGGAGTGCGGCTCCACGAAGGAAACGCCTCTTTCGCGGCCTCCACCGCCCGCCGCAAGTCTTCTTCGGTCGACAGGGGCACGTAGGCCAGAACGTCTTCGGTCGCCGGATTGTAGACCGGTTCAGTCCGGTCGGTCGACGCTTCCTCCCAGCGGCCGCCGATCCAGTTTTTCAGAACGGAAGTCATGCCGAACCCTCCCTTTCGCATCGGGCGATATAATCCTGCACCTGTCCGGCCGTCGGCATGGCGTCGGAACAGCTGTGGCTCGAAACGACGATCGCCGCCGCCGCGCTGCCGAATTCCATGCTCCGCGCGATAGACCACCCCCGGAGCAGACCGTAAAGAAAGCCGGCGGCGTAGGCGTCTCCTGCGCCGAACGTTTTGACGACATTGGCGGGAAAACTTTTCGCTCGGTGTTCCGCCCCGTCCGGCGTGTACGCGACGGAGCCCGCCTTGCCGTGCTTGACGACGACGATTTTGGCTGAATGGCGGAACCATCTCGAAGCCGTAACACGATCGCTTCGTTCCGGATTCGGTTCGAACCGTTCCGTAAGGTCGAACTCTTCGCGCGTGCCGAACAAAATGTCCGACTTTTCGGCGGCGAGGCTGTAGTAGACGGCCGTTTCTTCCAGAGAGTTCCACGTGTACGGCCGATAGTCGAGATCGAACGCGACGACGGCGCCGTGTTTGCGCGCGTAGTGCAGGGCGACGAACACGGCTTCCCGCGACGGACTTTTCGCCAGCGCCGTTCCGGAGATCAAAAGCAGTTTCGTCCGGGCGACGAGCGGCTCGCTCACTTCGTCCGGAGCCAGCTTCAGATCGGCGACGTTGTCGCGGTACATCAGGATGCTGCAGTCGGTCGGGCTTTTAATCTCGGTGAAGGCCAGCCCGGTGACCGCTCCGGTCCGATCGACGACGACGTTGGACGTGTCGATGCCGTTTCGTACCAGATAGTCGGTGATGAAACGCCCCATCTGGTCGTTCGCCACTTTGCCGACGAACGCCGTTTTCAGGCCGAGCCGCGCCATGCCGATGGCGATGTTGGCGGGAGAGCCGCCGACGTATTTGGTGAAAGTTCTTGTTTCTTCCATGGGACGGTTGATTTCGTTGGCGTTCAGGTCGATACAGAGACGACCCACCGCGACGAAATCAAGCGGTTTGGATTCGGAAAACGTTACGTAAGTCACGGTTGTCCCCCCGTTTTTTCCGGGATAAGCGATGCCAGATACCGGATCGCTTTTTGCGCGTATTCGTAAGGAGGGTGCAGCTCGGGATCTTGTTCGCCTTCCAGCATGACCCATCCGTCGTAGCCGCGTTCGACGAGCTCGAGCACGATCGGACGGAAATCGATGCACCCGTCGCCAGGCATCGTGAATACGCCGCGGCGGACGCATGTGATGAAGTCGGCGCCTTCGGCGCGGGCGGCTTCCAGGACGTCGCGGCGGACGTCCTTGAAATGAATGTAGGCGATGCGGTTGTAGTGCTTGCGCAGTACCGACAGCGGATCTGCGCCTCCATAAAGGGCGTGTCCTGTGTCGAAGAGCAGGTATACGAGTTCCGGATCGGTCATCGCCATAAGCCGATCGATTTCCGCTTCGGTTTCCACCACCGTTCCCGCGTGGTGGTGATAGGTAAGTTTCAAACCGTATTCGCGGGCGATCGCTCCGGCGGCGTTCAGCCCTTCGGCCAGATGGCGCCAGCCTTCGTCGTCCAGGCGAAGCACTTCTTTTTCATGCGGCGTGCGGCGGGGATCGAAATGAAGGGAACCGCCGACTTCCGCCGTGCTGATGACGGGGCAGCCCATTTCGCTTAAGAATTCGGCGTGTTTGCGGTACGCCCGCAATTGTTCGTCGCGGTAGGCCGGATCGGAAAAAAGAACCGCTTTCCATTGCGAGACGAGCCGCAGGTTGCGACGGGACAGCTCTCGTTTCAGCACGGCGGGATCAGTCGGGAATTTCCTTCCCATTTCCGTCCCGGCCAGGCCGAGCGCCCGGATGTCGTCCAAAATTTTCTCGAACGGGGTGTCCGCGCCGTGTTCCGGCACGTCTTCTCCCACCCAGTTGATCGGATGGGCGCCGAGTTTGAAAGGAAACGGATTCACGGGTCGAGTTCTCCTTTTTCGGATCGTGATGGGTTAATACGGTCTTGCGCTCTCCAGCTTCGATTTCATGTCCCGATAGGCGGCCCGCACGTTTTCGCTCGCGGAGACTTCCGGCACGCCGACGCGCCACCACGTTTCGTACGGGCCGGTGCCCGTGCCGGGGACGACGGCGATTTCGATCAGCGTCGTCGTCTTTTCCCGTTTGGCGGCCTGAAGGGCGTTTTCCAGTTCTTCGGCCGTCACGGCCTTGTACGCCTTGGCGCCGAGGCTGCGCGCGTGCGCGGCATAGTCGATCGGCAAATATTCACCGGTCAGCCGGCCCGTCGTTTCGTCGCGCCGGCGGAATTCATTGCCGAATCCCGCACTGCCGTGGGTGCACTGCAGGCCGTGAATGCACTGGAAGCCGCCGTTGTTGAAAAGCAGCACGGTGATTTTGCGGCCTTCCTGAAGGCTGGTCACCAGTTCCGAATGCAGCATCAGATAGCTGCCGTCGCCGACGAGCGCGTAGACCTCCCGGTCCGGTTCGGCCAGCGCTGCTCCAAACGCTCCGCTCACTTCGTAGCCCATGCAGGAAAATCCGTATTCCAGGTGATACGTTTTTGGTTCCGTCGCCCGCCACAGCCGGTGCAGGTCGCCCGGGAGGCTGCCCGCTGCGCACACGACGACCGACGACGGATCGATCGTGCGGTTGATGACACCGAGCGCCCGGGTTTGCGTCAGGCCGTCATCGCCTTCCAGATCGTACAGTCGGTCGACTTCGCGATTCCAGTCTTCTTTGACGGCGGCGATTTCGTCTTCGGAGTATGCGCTCCGATAGCGCCGCGCAGACAGCGCCTCGCGAAGAGCGCGCAACGCTTCCCTGGCATCGGCGGCGACGGCGACACCGTCCAGTTTGGCGGCGTCGAACGCACTGACGTTGATGTTGAGGAAGCGGACGTCGGGACGTGCGAACGCCGTTTTGGACGCCGTGGTGAAATCGGTGTAGCGTGTGCCGACGCCGATGATCAGGTCGGCCTGTTTCGCCAACAGGTTGGCCGCCCGCGATCCGGTGACGCCGATGCCGCCGACGTTCAACGGATGGTTCCAGGGAAGACTGCTTTTTCCCGCCTGCGTTTCCGCGACGGGAATGCGGAACGCTTCGGCGAACGCCGCCAGTTCTTCCGAAGCGGACGAATAAAGCACTCCGCCGCCGGCGATGATGAGCGGACGTTTTTTCGACGCGACGAGCTCCGCCGCCCGCCTGATCGCGTCCTCGGCCGGCGGCCGGCGGACGATGTCATGAACGCGTTTTTCAAAGAACGATTCCGGGAAGTCGTATGCTTCCGCCTGGACGTCCTGCGGCAGTGCCAAAGTGACGGCTCCCGTCTCGGCCGGATCGGTCAGCACGCGCATAGCCTGCAGGAGAGCGGTCATCAGCTGCTCCGGGCGCGAGATGCGGTCCCAGTATTTGCTGACGGCCCTGAAAGCATCGTTGGCCGAGACGGTGTAGTCCCAGGGCAATTCCAGTTGCTGAAGCACGGGGTCGGGCTGTCTGGTCGCGAAATTGTCCCCGGGCAAAAGCAAGAGCGGAATGCGGTTGACGGTGGCCGTCGCTGCCGCCGTGACCATGTTCAGGGCGCCGGGCCCGATGGAGCTGGTGCAGGCGAAAATTTGCAAACGATTTCGTTGCTTGGCGAAAGCGGTTGCGGCGTGCGCCATCCCCTGCTCGTTTTTGCCCTGGATGAACAAGAGCCCGTGGTTTTCGTTCTCCAGCGCCTCGCCGATGCCCGTCACGTTGCCGTGCCCGAAAATGCCCATGACGCCCTTGACGAACTTGATTTCCCGGCCGTCGACCGACACGTATTGCCGGTCGAGGAAGCGAATCAACGCCTGGGCGACGGTAAGACGGATCGTTCCCATCTGCTCACCACCCTTATTGGATAAAGCGCTTAATCTAAGCATACACAAGAACGCAAAAGGAATCAAGAAAAAAGATTTTACGGACCCTTAAACGGGCGTTTATTCAGCCTTGACAAATCGGATTTACGTTGAGGTTAAGCGGTTTACGAAGCCTCTTGACAGAGGAGGGGGGTGCGCATATACTGTTAAGTAAAGCGCTTTAGTTAAGGCTGTCAGCATGCTGGTGTTGGATCGTCCACCAGGAACGTTCCGATTGTTCGAAAACCGGATGAGGAGGTATGCGAGTGTGGCGCGGTTGCGAAAATTTGCGATGGCCGCGTTTGCGGTTACATGGCTGTCGTTGGCCGCCATCCGACCGTCGGCGCCGGTCTGCGCCGTCGGTTACGACGAGCTGGCGGCGCATTGGGCGCCAGTCTTTTATCAGGACGTCAACAGCACGTACGGTTATCGCGCGGATTATTTGACGAACTTCAATTACGACGGCGATTGGGCGGGGAATAACAACTGGGAGAATTTAAATAGTTACAACTTGTATTCCTATGTTTATTATTCGATTGTGGAAACGCAAACGCACTACTTCATCGGTTATTACACCTATCATCCCCGCGACGACGGGCCAACCGCGCTGGACAAACACGAAAACGATATGGAAGGGGTGATGCTCGTCATCCGGAAAGACGGTTCGACGTACGGTTCGTTCCAGCTGATGGAGACGGTCGCGCATAACCAATTCTATCAATACACCAACGATTCGAACATTTCGACCGGGTCGGACAACGTCGACGGAGGGGTTCTTTTCAGCAACGGGCGTCCGTGCGTGTTCATCCAGGCCAACGGCCAGAGCCCGTGGGGGGGGGCCACGGCGTCTTCGCCTGGGACGGCAGCGGCGCTCCCGGCGGGGACGGCATCGTCTATGTTTACGGAGGATCGGCCGACACGGTGACGGACGCGACAGGCGACTATACCCATACTTACAGCTACGCTCTGCTGTCCATCGACGATCTCTGGAGCCGGCGGACGGACATCGGCGACGGGCATACGTTCGGTTCGTGGGGAGCGCTCGACGGCGACACCTATCAGACGGACGCAGCCAAGCTTCCGTGGGCGTGGGACGATCCGGACGACGGCCCGACGTTTACGGGCGATTTCATCGCCGATCCCGCCCATCTGATCGACACGCATCTCAACGGTTTGGGAACGTTTTCGCATGAATACGTCTATCACCCCTATTACACGCATCGCCTGAGCGTCTCGAGCGTGACCAGTCTCGCTGACCGCGATCCGTTCGGGAACGGGAGCGACATTTACGTGAAAATGATTGCGAGCGGCGTCGCACATAGCGACGATCGTCTCTGGAAGAAAAACGATGCTTCCGTCAATACGTCGTACAGTGTGACGTGGGGGACGATGGATGCGGGTTTTGCGGGGCAATATAGTTCTTCCTACAGCTCCCGCTATGTCGCCGTTCCGCCGAACTCGACCGTGACGATCGAGATCAACGATTCGGACGGGACGAGCGGCGACGAAAATGGGTTCACTGACCGCTTCACCTTCCGTCGGTCAAACGGTGAACTGGACGAACGCGCTGACGTCGAACGGCCAAGCCCGTGTGACGGCGACAGTGGAAGCGGTCCGTTGACACTTTATTTTCTCAAGGGGGATTCAGCCGATGAGGAAGTGGTTGTCTGGCGGTTTCGTCGTTTTGCTGGCGCTGACACTGGCGTTGTCCGGCTGCGGACAGGGATCGCAAAAGTCCGCCTCCGAAGGACAGAGTTCGCCGTCGGCTTCCCGGGCGCCGTCCGAGCAGCCGAAGTCCAATGAGCCGGTCACCTTGAACGTGGCGACGGCGGGCGACACGAACATGGTGGAATTGCAGGAAAAGCTCGTCGGGCCGGAATTCGTCAAGCAACATCCGAACGTCAAGATCAACGTCGTCGGCACCGGCCCCGGAGACGCCGGATCGGCCAAAATTTTCGAGAAACTGAAGGCCCAGAAAGACGCGGGCAAAAACGAGTGGGACATCGACGTCGCGATCGTGCACCAGAGCATCATGGAACAACTGATGAAAGAAGATTTGCTGGAGCAGTACGTCGTCCACAGCGCAAACCGGAACTACGTCACTTCCGCGGACAGCAAAAACAGTCTCGGCACCGACGTCAACGGATACGTTATTCCGTTATTCCACAGCCAGGTGGCCATCGCCTACAATCCGGACAAAGTCAATCCGGTGCCGTCCAATTTCGAGGAACTGGTCGCCTGGATCAAGGCGCACCCGAACCGCTTCGGCTATAACGGCATCAA
This sequence comes from Candidatus Reconcilbacillus cellulovorans, assembly GCA_002507565.1. Taxonomy (GTDB): domain Bacteria; phylum Bacillota; class Bacilli; order Paenibacillales; family Reconciliibacillaceae; genus Reconciliibacillus; species Reconciliibacillus cellulovorans. The sequence goes on along the minus strand of MOXJ01000011.1, from coordinate 6,850 downwards.
AAACGGCATGAGCGGCGTCGCGTTCATGACGGCCTACACGTATTGGAAAAGCGGCGATTACAAGCAGCTGAGCCTCGGGCCGTATGACCCCAAACTGGAAGAAAAGTGGCCGCCGATTCTCAAAGAGCTTAAGTCGTTGCCGGTCACGTACACGAACGGGAACAACGGCACGCTCGACATGTTGAACCGCGGCGAAATCGACATGGGACCCGTCTGGGTCGACATGTTCCTGCTCTGGAAGTCCGAAGGGCGGATGAACCCGAATTACCGGATGAAAATCATCGATCCCGGCCTGCCCGGCCAGCCGATGTACGTCGTCGTGCCGAAAAAGGCCAAGAACAAGGACGTCGCGCTGCAGTACGCGGATTTCCTGACGTCCCCCAAAATTCAGGCGTCGGTCATCGTGGAAAAGTACGGCTGGTACCCCGGCATCGACGCGTCGGTCGTGCTTCCGGAAGTGTCGGAGCAAGGAAAGAAAAACCTCTTTACGGACATTACGCCGGAAGACCTGGAGAAACGGGTGCTGTCGTTCCCGATCGTGCCGTACTTTAAGAACCTCCAGACCGCGTACGAGAAGAACTAGGAGTGAACGATTTCATGACGGGAGTAGCGGGTCGCTGGGCGTCGCGAGTCTTCGGGGCCATGCTCGTTCTGCCCGCGGTGCTGATCGTCGGCGTTTTGTTCGTCTATCCCTTTTTCCGTTCGCTGGCGAGCAGTTTCCGGACGGAAACGGGATGGGGATTTCAAAATTATAAGCAGATTTGGGAATTGTATCGGTTCGACGTCCTTTATACGATCTGGATCGGTGCGGCCAGCCTTGCGATTTTGCTGGTGTTTGGCATTTTGCTCGGCGGTTTTCTGCGGTTGCGCGCCGATTACGCGATCGAGTTTCTGTTTAAAATTCCGCTGTTCATCCCGTTCGTCGTCGTCGGTCACGCGATGCGGGTGTTTCTCGCCCCGAACGGCACGCTGAACGCCCTGCTCTCCTGGTTCGGGGTGGTCGATCTCGACCACCCCCCGTCGCTCGCCTATTCGTCGGCCGGGATGATCATCGCCTTGGTATGGAAAAACCTGTCGATGGCACTGCTGTTGATGATGGGCGCGTTCCGCGGCGTGGACAACAGTTACATCGAGGCGGCCCGAAACGTCGGGGCGAACGCCCTGCGAATCATTTTCAACATTCTCGTCCCGATGGCCAAAGGCGCGATCGTCGTGTCCGCCGTCCTGATTTTCACCTCCATCATCGGCAATTTTTCGATTCCGGCGATGATGGGCAGTGCCAAGGGTTCCCAGGTGCTCATGATCGATCTGTACTATGAAATCGTGTACCAGCACGATTACGGCGTGGCCAACGCGATCGGCGTGGTGGCTTATCTGATTTCGATGGGGGCGGCCGTTTACTATTTGAGGATGGTGACGAAACAGTGAGGAAAGCGGTCTTGCGGATGGTGCTGAAAACGCTGGGATACGCGCTTGCGCTGTTTGTCATCTTCGGGCCGCTTTCCAGCCTGGTCCTCTGGTCGTTTGCGGAAAAATGGTATTGGCCGCATCTTTTCCCGCAACAGTACGGGACGTTTTATTGGAAAAAGGTGCTGGGCGGCAACATGGTGGATTCCTTGATTCTCAGTTTTGAAATCGCTGTCGTGGTGACGCTTGTTTCACTTGTGCTCACCGTTCCGCTGGCTTATTTGTTGGCGCGGTACCGCGTCCCGGTCAAGTCGCTGATTTTGACGGTGTTCCTGCTGCCGCAGGCGTTTCCACAGTTGCCGGTGTTCACGAACACGATGGTGCTGATGTACAAATACGATCTGGTCGGAACGGTGCCCGGCGTCGTGCTCATCCACCTGGTCGGCGCTCTGGTGTTCTCCGTCTGGACGCTGGTATCGGTGTTCCGGTCGATTCCCGCGTCGCTGGAGGAAGCCGCCGTCAACGTCGGCGCCTCGAGGATACGCGTTTTTTGGACCATTACGCTGCCGCTGGCGATACCGGGCATCGCCGCCGCCGCCCTGCTCGTCTTTCTCTACTCGCTGGACGAGTTTACGGGCAGCCTGCTGATCGGGTCGCCGTTCGTCATCACCATGCCGGTCTATATGTACAACTCGGCGATGGGTTACGAAATGCAGGTGGCCTCCATTACCGCGCTGCTGCTGATGTTGCCGGGCATTCTTCTGCTGGTTTTGCTGGAGCGGTACCTCAAATCGGAATATTTGTCTTCGTTCGGAAGGGGATGAACATGGACATCCGCATCGAACATCTGTACAAAAAATACAGGGACAAAACGGCGCTGTCGGACATCAACCTGACGCTTCCCGCCGGCAGCTTCACCGCCATTCTCGGCCCGAGCGGATGCGGCAAGACGACGCTGATGCGCTGTCTGGCGGGATTTTTGCAAGTGGATGCGGGAACGATCCGATTCGGGGACCGCGACGTGACGCATCTTCCGCCGCAAAACCGGCAAACTGCGATGGTGTTTCAGAACTATGCACTGTGGCCGCACATGTCGGTTTACGACAATATCGCGTACGGGTTGAAGCTTAAAAAATTAGATAAAAAAGAAATTGAAAAGAAAGTCTACGCCATTCTCGAAAAGGTTGAGCTGGACACGACCGACGTCAAGAAACGCCGGCCGACCGAATATTCGGGCGGGCAGCAGCAGCGGATCGCTCTAGCGCGCGCGCTCGTGCTGGAACCGAAACTGCTTTTGATGGACGAACCGCTTTCCAATCTGGACGCCAAAGTGCGCCAGCGGCTCCGCGTGGAAATCCGCAGTCTGCAGAAAGAGCTCGGCATTACGGCGATTTACGTCACCCACGACCAGGACGAGGCGCTGTCGATGGCGGACCAGGTCGTGCTGATGAAAGACGGACGCATCGAACAGGTAGGAGAACCGGAGCAGCTCTATTACGGCCCGCAGAGTTATTTCGTCTCCCATTTTCTCGGAAACAGCAACACGTTGAAAGTCGAATCGAAAAACGGGAAAATTTTCGTCGGATCGCAGACCATCGATCTTCCGCCGGAAGCGTTCCGTGCGCGGCGGGGAGACGGCCGCTACCTGCTGGTGGTCAGAAGCGAAGACGCTGTCTTGGCGACGGAACCCGCCGGCACCCCGGAATTCGTCTCGCTGCGCGGGGTTTTAAGGGAAAGTCTGTTCGTCGGCTCGGGCTATCGCCACTGGGTTCAGATCGAAGGGCAAAATTTGTTCGTCCATTCGGACGACAGGCGGATGGACAAAGGCGACGTTTACGTCCGGATGCCGGTGTCGCGCTGCTTTGTTTTTCCCGAAAACGGCGGTCCGGAGGAGTGACGCATGGATGGGCGCGACGTTCTATGCGCTGAACGTGGGCCGGGGGGATGCTTTTTTTCTCGAGATCCGGCCGCAACCCGGCGTTTCGGGAGGAAGTTCCGTCGTTCTGATCGACGGGGGCCATCAGACCGACGAGACGCGGATCATGCCGGACGAATTTATGGAACTGCAAGGGTGGCGGCGCGTCGATCTGATGATTCTAACCCATCTTCATTTCGACCATCTGGCGGGACTCCTGCCGGTGGCGAGACGGTTCGAAATCGGCGAGGCGGTACTGCCGTATCCCTGCCTGCGGATCGGACCGGTCGTCGCCCGGCAGCCGCAGGCCGAGCAAACGTTGCGGACGTTCCGAATGTATGAGGAGTTAGTCGCGATTCTGGAAGAACGCGGCGTGCCGGTCGCATGGCGTCCTCCGTTCGGCGATCGCGCCGTCTGGGAATTCGGAAACGGTCTGCGGTTGCGTCACGTATCGCCGTTCGAGGGCATGCCGCTGCCGGCTTACGAACGGATGAAACGGTTGGCCGGATCGGATGATTTGCCTGTAAGCGATGCGGAACGCCTTCTGGCGGAATTCGATTCGTATTCCAATCTGGACAGCAGCGTATGGGTACTGGAACGCGGCGACGGGGAAGCCCCTTGGTTGCTGTTCGGCGGCGACGCGCTTTTGCCCGTATGGGAGGTTTTGATGAGGAAAGAAAGGTTGAATCCACGCGGTTTTAAAGTTCCCCACCACGGCATGCGGGACGCCGTCGATTTGCGGGTTTTGTCCGCGCTTCGGCCCGAATGGGCGGTCATCACCAACGGCCGCGACGAATATGTGCGCTTCAGGGATGAATGGGAAAGCCTGTACGGGGAGGCGGCATGCGACCTGTTCGTGACCGGCGCCGAGCCGGCGACCGTCTACTTGGCGTGCGAGCTTCCCGGAAAACCGAGAAAAGTGGTGGCGGGCTCAAGATGACACTCGGACGATATCGCGTCGTCGTCACGGATGTCGACGGTACGTTGGTGGACGACCGACAAAACATTTCGGACGCCAACTTGGAAGCGATCAGGAAGTTTCAGGAGCGCGGCGGTTTGGTGACGCTGGCGACGGGGAGGGTGGAAGACTCCGCCCGGCCGTTTGTGCGCGCGTTGGGAATTAAAATTCCGGTAATTTTGTATAATGGAGCAAAAATCTTCGATTTTAAGTCGGAAACGTGCCGGTTTGAAAGCAGGCTTGAGCCTTTCGTCGCCGAAACAGTTTTGGCGGCGGTCCGTTCCTTCGGTCTGGACGCCGTTTTTTATGCGGACGGAGCGGCCGGTGTTTTGAAAAGGAGTGCAGTAATCGAGGCTTACGAGCGGAAGGACGGCATCCGTTGCCGCGAGCTCGGCCCCGACGCAGAGCGGTTCGTTCGCCGGTCCGTCAAAATTTTGGTCATCGATGAAACGGGCGGTTTCAGCACTATTGAAGACGCCTTACAGGATGTCCGGGAACACTGTTCGATCGTCCGCTCCGAGCCGACGTATTTGGAAGTGTTGCCGAAAGGGGTTTCGAAAGGAAACGCTCTGATCAAGCTTTCAGAAATGCTGGGTGTTCCGCTGCAAGCCGTGATTGCGGTAGGCGACCAGCTGAACGATCTGGACATGATCCGGCTGGCCGGCCTCGGTGTCGCGGTCGGCAACGCCCATCAAGAGGTGAAAAGAGCTGCGGACGTCGTCGTTCGCTCGCATCTCGAGGACGCGATTGCGGATATCATCGAACGGTATGCGCTTGGAGGGGAGGATTTCGGAGTATGATCGTCGGCTTGGGGGAATGGGGACTGCACGAACGACCGATCGAAGAGCATTGCCGGCTGGCGGAACAGTTCGGATTCCGCTATATGGAACTCGGTATCGGCGGGCACTATCCGGGGCGCATTCCCGGCGACGCCGATTTCGCGCGTTTGCGCGAGATTCGCTCGTGCTGCGAGCGGTACGGGGTTCGCGCTCCGTTCATTTGTCTGCAAAACGATTTTACCCTGGCCGATCCCGAAGCGGTCCGGCGTGAGAAAGAGCGGGTTTTGCGGGAGGTCGACATGGCCGCCGAGCTCGGCGCGACGCATGTACGGCTGTTTGCGGGTTTTGAACGGGTCGAGAACATGACCGACGAACGATGGAAACGGATGCTGGATGCTTTTTTCGAAATCGATGAAAAATGCGGACGTCACGGCATGGTGATCGCGATCGAGACGCACGCCCGTACAGTGCGCCGAGGTTCCGGATTCGTGCACGAACATACGGTCACGACCGAGCGCAACGCGCTGAAACGTCTGATGCGCGAATTGCCGGCGCGTTGCGGGTTCAATTTCGACCCGGGCAATCTGAAGGCGACGGACCCGACCGTACCTTTAGAAGAATATGCCGAATTGCTTAACGAAAAGATAAATTATTGCCATTTAAAGGACTGGAAACGGATCGGCGACAGTTGGTTGCCTTGCGCGGTCGGCGACGACGACATCGACTGGGGCCGTCTGTTCCGTGCAATGAAATTCAACGGCGTTTTTCTGATCGAGTATGAACGGCCGGAAGACGTGGAAGACGGCATTCGGAGAAGTTTAGATCATTTAAGGAAAATATATCCCGATCTTCGCACGGCATAGGGGGTCGACCGCATGGCGACCGAATCGTTTGCCTCCGTAGCGGCCGGTGCGGCGCTCGAAGCGGGCCGTCTGCTGAAAAGAAGTTTGGACCGCCCGCTTGACGTGCGCACGAAGACGTCGGAGCGGGATTTGGTCACGAAGCTGGACCGGGAAATCGAGCTTTTCATCCGCGGCTATCTTCACGCCCGTTTTCCGAATCACAAGTTTTTCGGCGAAGAGACCGGCACCGCGGGCGGGGCGGGTACGATTCCGGCGGAAGAACTGGAGTGCGCCGAATATGTGTGGATCGTCGATCCGATCGACGGGACGACGAACGTGGTACACGGATTTCCTTTTTTTGCGGTGTCCGTGGCGCTTGCCCATCGCGGCGAGGTGGTCGTTGGCGTCGTATACGACCCGCTGCGCGATGAGCTGTTTGCGGCGGAAAAAGGCAAAGGCGCCCGCCTCGGCGGACGCTGCCTGTCGGTGTCGAACGAGTCATCGCTGTCCGAAAGCCTGCTGGCGTCCGGCTTTCCGCACGATCCCCGCGCGCTCGGGTGGTCGGCCGCTGCGATCAGCCGGCTGGCGCCGCATGTGCGCAATATCCGGACCGGCGGTTCTGCGGCGCTCCATCTCGCCTATGTCGCGGCAGGCAGGCTGACCGGCTTTTTTGAACCGGGGCTGAACCCGTGGGACGTCGCGGCGGGCATTGCGCTCGTCCGGGAAGCGGGGGGACGGGCGACGGCTCTGGATGGTACGCCGTATCGGCTGACGACGTGCGGGGTTCTGGCGACGAACGGCCATGTTCATGCCGATTTGGAATGTGTGTTTCGATCGCTTGAGCCGTTGTGAGCGTGTAAAGTTTAAGTAGGGGATCCCCTTGGCAGGATTTTCGGGGGCGGAAAGCGAAGAGACCTCACAATCCAAATCCCCAAATCCCAAAAGGAAG